>JAGLQE010000198.1 GCA_023137005.1 Thermoplasmata archaeon | reverse complement strand
GTGTTTTTATTTGTACTGATGAAAAGTCGGATATCGACTATATCCGGAAAATGGCTCTAGAGCATGGGGAAGAGGCCACCCTGGCCACTCCCAATCATACGATCCACTTTGATAATTTCAGGGATCAGGCGCGAGACAAGGAGAATACAAGGTTCCTTCTACCCCCCACATACAATATCGGGCCAGAGATCAATGTCATGAACAAGGAGAAGGGCCTGAAGGACGTTCACCGCATCCTGCACCGCATGATGAAGGGCAGGGAGATGTATGTGCGCTTCTTCAGCCTGGGACCCACTGGCTCGGTCTTCACATTACCATGTGTCCAGATCACGGATTCGGCCTATGTCGCTCACAGCGAGGATATTCTTTATCGGCAAGCGTACAATGAGTTCTTGGGCAAGAACAATGGGCATAGAAGGTTCTTCAGGTTCGTACATTCTCAAGGGCGTTTACAGGATGCTGGACTCGGTCTCCAGGTAAGCCGGGACCTGAAGAAAAGAAGAGTCTATATCGACCTGCTGGACGAGATCGTGTTCAGCACGAACACCCAGTACGGGGGAAATACCATCGGTCTCAAGAAACTGGCTCTCAGATTGGCCATAAAAAAGGCCTCGGACGAGGGCTGGCTGGCCGAGCACATGCTCCTGATGGGTGTGAAAGGCAAGGGTGATAGAATGACCTATTTCTCGGGCGCGTTCCCATCCGCCTGCGGGAAGACCTCGACCGCCACCATCGGGGGTGATACGATCCTGGGAGATGATATCGCCCTGCTCAGGCAGATAGATGGGAAGATAATGGGCGTGAACATGGAGCGCGGTATATTTGGCATAATTCCGGGGATCAATCCTTCGGATGATAAACTGCAGTGGGATGCATTGCATTCCGACGCGGAGATCATATTCTCCAATATCCTGGTGACCGAGGGCAAACAACTCTACTGGGAAGGAAAGAGTGAGGAATGGCCGGATAAGGGCATCAATCATTCTGGTGATTGGTTCAATGGCAAGAAAGATGATATTGGGAAACTAATTCCTCCATCTCACAAGAATGCCCGCTTTTCCATATCTCTTGAGAATCTATCGAATGTGGACCCCAATCTGCACAATCCCGATGGCGTGGAGGTTAAAGGGGTGATCTACGGTGGAAGGGATTCCGATACCTTTGTTCCGGTGGAGGAGGCCTTTGATTGGGTACACGGGGTCATTACCAAAGCCGCGGCCCTGGAATCCGAGACCACGGCGGCCACCCTGGGAAAGAGAGGTGTCAGGAAGTTCAATCCCATGTCCAATATTGATTTTCTCTCCATACCCATTGGGAACTATATCCGGAACCACTTAGACTTCACCAACAATATGCCTGACCCGCCCCGGATATTCTCGGTGAACTACTTTCTCAAGGACATGAGCGGGAAATACCTCAATCACAAGAGTGATAAAAGGGTCTGGGTAAGGTGGATGGATAAGCGGGTGCACAATGAGGTCAAGGCCATCAAGACACCCACCGGACTTATGCCATATTACGAGGACCTGGTCGATATATTTGAAGATATCTTCCCGGAGATCGCATACTCGGAAGACGAGTATGTCACGCAATTCACATGCCGCATCCCCCAGCACCTGGCCAAGGTCAAGCGCACCCAGAAGATGTATGCTGCAAGAATTCTCTACACTCCTGAAGAATTATTTGATGTTCTGGAGGAACAACGGCTTAGACTTGAGGATGCCAGGGACAGATACGGGAACTATGTGTCACCGTATGATTTTTGAAGGATTATAGATATTTCACTTTTCAATCATCCGTGGTGAAAAGCTCTATCTCCATATCATCTATTTTCACGGATTTGGACTTTGGCTTTTCCTCATCTTGTTCGACACCTTCGGGCTCCTTTGCCTCAATTTCTATGGAAATTTCAGAAGCTTTCAGGCTTGCTCCACAGGAATAGCACAGGGCACTGTCACCACTATTTGTGGCATTGCAGGATGGACAGTTGATCTCACCCACCTCTTCCTCGATCACATCCTCCATTGGCTGTGGCTCGGGTACTGGCTCTGATACAGCAACTGGTTCCTGTTTTACTACAGGTGGGACCTCTTCTCTAATTGGCTCTGCCACTGGTGTGGGCGGGGGTGTAGGCTGAGTGGGTTGTGATACGGGTGCGGCTGGTGTGACAGGTGCAACTGGCTGAACTGGTGGCACTGGTGCAGGGGTTTGAGCTGGCTGAGGTGTTGGAGGCCTCTGCTGTCCATGCCTTTGCTCTGGTGGTCTTCTCCTTCCCTCGGGTCTCTGCTTCTTTTTCTTCTTTTTGGAGAATAATCCTGCGACCACGATCAATACCAAGCCATCTGGCATTATTTTGTTTTTCTCATTAACCATTTACTTCAACCCCGTCAACCGGATAGTATGTGGGATGTAATAAAGATAAATAAATATATCCTACCACTTCCCTGGGTCAATGAGAGCCGAGATAGTATTGACCGACATCTCCGATCCAGAAGACCTGGTCGAATCCCTTGGAGCCGAGAGAATGGAAGAGATGTCCAAGACCTCGATGACCATGGAAACCGGGGAGAACAGCCTAAAGATTAAAATAGAGGCTGAAGATGTGAGCTCTTTACGGGCCGCGGTCAATTCGTATCTAAGGTGGCTCAGGATAGCAATAGACACCAATGATGTCATTACCCAACTTTGACATTTCAAAGTTTGGTCCAACCAAACTCTGAAGTCAATTTGTGAGCGAATGTCAATCTTGGGTCATTGGAGGGTTTGAAGATGAATGAGGAAATACAGGGAAAGTTGTTCCAGTACCAGCAGTTGCAACAGCAGGTGCAGGCCATTGGTAGCCAGAAATATCAGATGGAGATGCAGATGGGCGAGTTGGATAAGACTCTCGAGGAATTGAAGGAACTGAAGAAAGGGACTCCGATCTACAAGAGCATAGGCAGTCTCCTGGTCAAGAAGGATGACAAGGATGCGCTTGTGAAGGAGCTCGAGGATCAGAAAGAAACCGTCGAGGTAAGGGTCAAGACGCTGACCAAGCAGGAGAAATCCCTGAAGGAAAGCTTCGAGTCCCTCCAGGAAGAACTGACAAACGCACTCCAGGGTTCCCAGGATCCACAGGATCCACAGGATAATGCCTGAGGACCTTCGATCATCGGTGGACCAATAGATCTATTGGAATATTGGT
>JAGLQE010000197.1 GCA_023137005.1 Thermoplasmata archaeon | reverse complement strand
CGGGGCATGTTCAAAGAGTCAATGTCCTGTTATCATATGTCCTACTGAGATATGCCTTGCTCACCCTCCCTGCCAAATTTCCATCTAAAGTTATTTGTATAGAATCATCTTCACACCCTCAATGGCAAAGAAAAGACGGAAGCATGAGGAAGAAAAAGAGGAGAAGGAATACAAGGCTCCTGATTTCGACGAGAGAGAGTTCCTCACCAATGAGATGGAAACTGGCAAGGTCACCATACTTGCGGCCATCATGTCCATACCAATGGCCATTCTGGCTTTCCTGCTCATGGGATCAATGGGTGCCAGTATTGGACTATCTATAGGTATATTGGGCGTTGGCCTGGTATATTTCCTCCTGCCATTATTGAAGATAGATCCAAAGGAGTTCAAGCCCAAGAACTGGTTGGGACCCGTCTCGACCTATATCTTCGCCTTTTTGGCCATCTGGGTATTATTGGTCAACCCACCTTTCAATGATTATGCTGGCCCACAATTTATCAGCATTGACACCGAGATAGGAGGAGAGAGCTTCACCATATTGGGTGTGGCAAACAATTCCACCAATAATGTGCGACTGCACGAACTCAGGATAGACAGTGGGGACAATATCTCCATAGATACCAAGATCACGGATAATGAGAATATGGGGACGGTCAGCATACAGATCGGGAACAATGATATTCAAGTGATGAGCCCGAACCCGGATAACCATTATACCTATGAGATTACGGGGGCTACGGTGGGAATGACCATAACCATCACGGCCGAGGATACCAGTGGAAATCAAAAGATCTATGAGATATCACTGCTACAGAAGTAGAAGGTGTTCAGTAGGCGTTCTATCAGCATATTATTCTTAATATTCCCAGGGCATTCTCTTGTCCAGGAATCTTGAGAGGGCGTGTGTCGATATTTTTTCCAGTATATCATCTGGGACTGTGTATCTCAGATCGTCCTTCAGCTTGTTCAGGTTCTTTCCAATGTCCAATCTGGTCATATTGATCCTTATGAGATCGAGTGCCATTGTGTATTTGCGCTGGATGATCACCTTCCAGTATCCGTCCTCAATATAGGGCAGGGAAATAGCCGCTTCATCATTCTTCCATTTCTGAACAAAGTCCCTGGCATTCTCATGAACCCACACCGGGGGACCCTTGTGTGCCTTGGCCTTGGGAAGTTCGGCAGTGACCAGTTCAAAAAGCATGGTCACATCATCCCCATTCACGATGGACGATGAATGTAATACATGAAATTCATTGTTCTCCACAAGCTGGACCATGGTCTTCTCGAACTTCTTCAACTGCCCGTAGAAAACATCGTCTATGAGATCCGGTCTCGTGAATTCAATGGCCATTATATCGGCCCTTGAACCGAGTTGCTGGCCTATCTCTTCCCTGGTCAATTCCTGGTAAGACCGGGGAAAGAAGAAATGGGCATCTGGATCCCTGAGGTATTCATCAGCTGAATGGACGAACATCGAGAAGGTGTCCAGTGAGACCGGGGAAGCAACATTCCTCCTCGGGTCAACAGGATCAATGAAAATGAGCGCATCATCGAACTTGACAGGTGAAGGTGTGTCGATATGGATGGATTCGTGTTTCCTCCACTTTCTCACTGCCTCCAGGGTCTTGAGGAAAGAGCCATACTTGATGACCAACAGCTCTGAAAGATAGCCCGAGAAGCCCTGTGTCCGGATCTCGGCCCCGTATACGCCCGTTCCCTTCATGAAGGATTTTAAAAGCCTGATCTCGTCCCTCATAGCTGGGTCAGAATTCTCGATCACGTATTTCGTGTGAAATGGAGTGCGATCCACAGAAGTGAGTTTTTGAGTGGCATCTCCGAGACGATAGGCTGGCACGATATCTGTCTTGAGGCCATCCAGCTCCCCCTTGATATAAGGGTGTTCCGCATAGTGCTCTTCCCCGCCCACAGCCGCCTTCCCAATTGCAATTCCCAGCTTTTCCAGAGTGGCCCTGTCCACATCCGGGTCAAAGAGCAGGAACATGTCCATATCCGGCTCCTTAAGATGGGTGCCCTTGGCTATGGACCCTACCAGGCAAAGCTCGATATCCGCTTCCTTGAAGGCCGGGGTCTGGACTATTAGCTCCCTGAGCTTCTCCACTGTCTCCATTATCTTATGGTCCTCTTCCTCATCTGGCTTGATCTGGAGAAGGACCTCTTCTTCGACACTCATCATACTGTATTAGGGATATTCAGATATTAAGTTTGTCTATCATTGCTTTTTATCAAGATCATGAGGGAATTACGAGCGAAATTGGATAAGCTTTATATGCAGTAAGGATTTCCCGGTGATACGATGTCCGTGTATGCCCTACCCGGATCAAACCCGATAGGTTTGATTCATTGGTTAGGCACCCACGTTTGAAGGATATCGATACCAGATGTGATGGTTTCCGACACTGGAGTGAGGGGAACAACAGATAATTTGGACAGCTTGTCTAAAGACAAGATGGAGAAATTGGAACTGGAGGATAAATATGACAACCGTATTCGATGTACCAGCAGACAGGTTGATCGAGCTATTGACCGAAGAGCTCAAGACCAGGCCAGGCCTTAAAAGGGCAGACTGGATGGCATATGTGAAGACTGGAAGACACAGGGAAAAGAGACCAATGGACCCGGAATGGTATTACAAGAGATTGGCAGCCATTCTGAGAAAGGTCTATGTCCATGGACCCATAGGATCATCCAGACTGAGCGCGTATTTTGGAGGCAGTGCTGATAGAGGCGTCAAGCCCAACAGAGCCACCAAAGGAAGCGGGTCAATTGCGAGATACTCCCTGAAACAGCTTGAACAGGCCGGCCTTATCATAACAGATGGGCACAAGGGCCGTAGGATCGCACCAGAAGGACAGAGACTCTTGGACAATACCGCTCACAAGGTATTGAA
>JAGLQE010000196.1 GCA_023137005.1 Thermoplasmata archaeon | reverse complement strand
TTCAAATACCTTTCACACTTCGAGCACGGGCACTACGATGTTCTCAAGAGGGAGAAGGAGCATTTCGAGGACGAGATGCTGGAGATGCCTCACAAGCATGAGGAGCCCTTGGTCGAGATGCCCCATACCAAAGACTTTGGATTCAGAGTGTTCGAGTAGGCATGAATTACCAAACATCATAGGATTTGGTAATATATCTATTAGCTTAGTGAACAATTTCACATTAATGTGAATTAGATTTAAATAATACCACTTTGCGTAATAAACACTATGTATGGGGAGTTAAAGAGATTAAACCTAAAGCAATTGTTAGGGTATGCGATATTTTCAGAGCAGGAAGCAGCGAAATTATACAGGAACCTTGTAAGAGGCCTGGACAAGGATACTCTTGTGGCCCACAAATTCGAGAGCATTGCCAAGGACGAGGATAAACACATGAGGGTGTTGCAGGACCTATACCGTGAGACCTTTGGAGAAGAGGACTGGGCATTTCCAGAGGGACTGGGACTGAAGCCTTTCGAGACCGAGGTGGAGATCAAGACCATTGACAGCATGGTTCAGGCCCTTGAAGCCGCGATGCAGAACGAGTACAAGGGTTACAAGGTCTACAAGTACCTGGCCAAAGTCCACAAGGACCATAAGAGATTGTTCATGTACATCGCCAAGAACGAGCACAGCCATTATGATATCCTGAAAAGAGAGAAAGAACACCTGGAAGACGCGATGCTGGATGAGCCTGAGAAATTGCGCGAGCAAATGTCAAATATGCCGCATATGAAGGACTATGGGTTCAGAGTGTTTGGGTAGGTATAGGATCATTAAAAAATGAAAATGGTATTCGAGCAAAGCTAGCGAAGGCTTTGCTCGAATATTTGATGTGCCTGTCAAGAATACTTCATCAAATGCACCTGGCTCATACTTCATCCCTGCATAAGGTGAATTTGATGAAATTTTCGACTGTATATGATGTGACAGTAGAGAATATTTCATCCGCCGACATGCATCATCGGCCAGTATTCGTCATACGATTCGAAGTTCAGGCTATTATCCCTCTCGATCTCCAGGAGTTTGTAATGCCCCCATTCCATTGATGCAAGATATTCCAGGTTCTTCTTGATGTCCGGCTCCTTGTCGAACTGCTTGGACATTTCGTAGTAGAAATCCTTGGCTGCCTTCTCGGCCTCCATCGCGCTCTCTAGGACCTCACTGAGCTTGACATCGTCCTTGTATTCCTTCATTTCAGGTAGGGGGACGGGTGTTTGCTCGGGTACGATCATTTCCTTTCCGGGAAAGGTCCTTGCATACAGTCCTTCAAGGAACTCCTGATGCTTGGATTCCTCATCAGCCAGGAAGATCATCTTCTCCTTGAGGAAAGCGTTCTCCACCTTGCTGGCGATGTCCCTGTACTGCGCGCTGGCCCCTATCTCGCTGCGTGTGGCGGCCAGTATGATGTCTTCCAATGTGTATTTACTAAGATCCATACAGATCACCCACTTGACACCGGGAAGGTGAATAATGGAGGTCTGGCTCCAACTTCCTTGTCCAGCATGAACAGCCCATTGCCGCCGTCGCCTATCAACTTCAGCTTCTGCACTATCTCGTCAGCCGATGCCTCTTCTTCCACCTGTTCCTTTATGAACCATTGGAGGAAGTTCGCGGTCGCATGGTCCTTTTCCTCGATGGCCATGTTCATCAAATTGTTTATGAGGCCAGTTACCTTCAGTTCATGGGCATACGCGCCCTCGAAGATGGCCAGTGGTGATGCCCATTCGGTCTGCGGTCCCTCGATGGGCTTCAGGATGGCTCTTCCACCGCGCTCGATAACGAAATCATATAATTTCATGCCATGGTATAGCTCTTCCTGGGCCTGGGTCTTCATCCAGGAGGCGAAGCCGCCCAGTCCCTTGCTATCCAGATCCGATGACATTGAGAGGTAAAGGTAGGATGAGTACATCTCGGCATTGACCTGATCCATCAGGGCATTTTGCATTCTATCACTTATCATTCTAACACCTACTGGGTAACCCAAAGACCGTGCTTGTTGCAGTATTCGCGGGCCGTGATGGTTGTCGCATCTATGCAGAAGAGTGCTTCTGGCGCATCGCCTGGTTTCAGATGCTGGCGGTATGTCTTTCCATCTGCCACGACCTCGATCCACTCGATATAGTGGTCATCAGCCATGGGGTGTAGGGTCGAGCCCACATACACCCTGATGCCATGGTCGGTCTTCTCAATGACTGGTACATGCTTTTCGGTTGTCCAATCAGCTGTCTTCGGGTCCATCTTGATCATGGCTATTCCACAGCAGACCAGTTCTCCCGGGCCACCATGCACCATTTCCACGATGTTCCCGCACTTCTCACACTTGTATATCTCCATTAATTCTGTCATCTTTCAATCTCCTCCATTTCACTATTTCACTTTCATCTTTCATGATTTCATTTAGGAATGTTATTTTGATATCACTTCACGCAACTATCGCATTCATTGCCACATGACATCTCGGGCGCATCTCCTTCCACTATCTTACCTTGCTTTCTCCAGTAGTTCTTTATTGCTTCCTGGAGGGCATCGGCTGCCAGATTGGAGCAGTGCATCTTCTTGGGTGGTAGACCATCAAGGCTTTCTGCCACATCCTTTCGGGTTATCTCCATGGCCTCGTCCAGGGTCTTTCCGATGGCCATCTCGGTTATCATACTGCTGGTGGCAATAGCGGAGCCGCAACCGAATGTCCTGAACTTGATCTCAGTTATCTTGTCATCCACGATTTTGATGAATATCTCCATCACATCGCCGCAGGTGGGGTTCCCCACTTTTCCATAGCCGTCCGGATCCTCTATCATGCCCACATTTCGTGGGTTCATGAAGTGGTCCATTACCTTTTCTGAATATCCTATATCAGTCATGTTAATCCCTCATTTATTTCGGAATTTCGTATGTGAGAACTCTGTTCGCACATATGAGACTTCGAATACCATTCGAAGTTCCGAATGCAATCACTTCGTTCTCGCATTAATGTTCCTCCTCGGGGTATTCCTCACCCTCCTGGGTGATGGGTGAAAGCATTCTCAGCTTTTCAATTGTATTCTTGGTCGCACTGACAACCACTGGCACTTCCTCGGGTCTGTTATCCCGTCCCAGGGTGAGTACCATGGAGCCGTGTGCTTGCTCATGCGTAAGCCCTATGGCCAATAGCACATGGGAAGCCTCCAGCGTCTTAGATGAACAAGCGGAGCCAGTGGATATCTGTACCCCCTGAAAGTCCATCATGAGCAGGATGCTCTCTCCCTCGATGAAGCTGAATCTGAAACTGGCATGATGCGGCAGCCTCTTCTCGGGGTGACCGGTAAGATAAGTATTATCATTCTTCAATATTTCGGAGATGAGCTGATCGCGTATGGATTGCAGCCTCGGGCTCTCAGCAGGCATGTCCTCCTTTGCAAATCTAGCCGCCTCTCCCATTCCCGCTATGGCGAAGATATTCTCGGTCCCCGACCTCAGGCCGCGTTCCTGGCCCCCTCCGGGCATAATGGTCTGTATCCTGGTGCCGGTCTTGATATAGAGTGCTCCGGCTCCCTGTGGGCCTCCCAGGTCATTGCTTGACAGTGTAAGCAGGTCGATGCCCATATCCTGAACATCTATGGGGATCTTTCCAGCACTGGCCGTCGCGTCCACGTGAAGGTACATCCCCTTCTCATGAACTATCTGGCTTATTTCCTTGATAGGCTGGATGGTTCCGATCTCATTATTCGCATGCATCACGGACATTATCACGGTCTCGGGTGATATCATGTCCCTCAACTTATCAAGATCCACCATGCCATACTCGTCAACCGGTACCAGCTCCATGGTGAAACCACGCTTGGTCAGGGACTTTAGCGGGTTGAGGATCGACATATGTTCGATGGTGGTGGCCATCAT
>JAGLQE010000195.1 GCA_023137005.1 Thermoplasmata archaeon | reverse complement strand
CTCATTCCTTCACGATAACGATGATCGCGCAGGATATTCCTGTAAGATACCAATGGGTCAACCTGACAGCCAGAGTGACGGTTCAAGACCCTGTGGCAGGACTTCAGGAGATCGTAGAATCCCAATCTCTGGCCCTGGAAATAGAGAGCTATCGATCCAATGTAGAGATGGTGGTCATATGTCCGCCGTCCAGCTCAGTGGTCAATCCAGGAGAGATAATTGTTCTGACCGTGTATTATAATAATACAGGGGATGGACTGGCCTCCTTCGTGGGATTTGAGATGGTCATACCAAATGGCCTTGAGCCCTACGGAAGCAGTGTGGGATTCGATATATATGGCAATGTGGTATCCTGGAACTTCAATGATGTATCGCCGGGACCCCATTCATTCACCTTATCTCTCAGAGCCGCAGACATAACAGAGAAGAGCATTGAAACCAGTTATTTCCTGGTGATGACTGCGGTAGATCCCATAGAGGGCGGACAAGCAGACCAGACATCGGACATAATGGATACCTCTGTGGTGAGGATCATTCCCTTTAGTGAAAAGATATACTGGCCATGGTCGGGGATATTAATATTTGCTCTTTTATCTATATTTACTTATATATTATGGAATAAATATAAACCGATCCCCCCAAATATAGACGATGCCTTCCTCATCTACAAGGATGGCAGACTCATCTCTCATCAGAAATCCACCGAGCATGGTAAGTTAAGGGCTGAATTGGATGGCGATATCGTAAGTGCGATGCTGACCGCGGTCCAGCAATTCGTGAATGATTCACTGGATGAAACCGGAACAGATAAGATGAGGAAGCTGGAATTCGGGGATCGCGAACTATTCATGGAGAGGGGGCAGAACATCTACATCGCCATCATGTTCTCCGGAACACTGACCAAGAAACTGGATGACCAGATAACCGAGCTTATCAAGCAGATAGAAGGTGAGTTCCCCGAGCTGGAAGTTTGGAATGGAAGGATGAAGGGCCTGGAAAAGATAGATGATTATCTAATGGCATTGATCATGGACTGGCAAAGAGAGGATGAGGATAGTGATGATACAGGTGAGAATGGCAAGATGGATGTGCCAGAAGAGATATATGAATCTCCTGAGGATTAATCCAGTGTACTGGATAAGTAGCCCTGAGTAAATGGCCTTTTTTCATTTAGGATAATTCTCAGAACTTATTGACTAGATAGAGCCTTTTTGTTCTGTTCAGGCTGACCGCACTAGGGGTCTTGAACTGCTCCTCGATGCTTGCCAGGGAATTTATCAGAGCGACCAATTCTTTCTTATTGGGATTGTCAAGGTCGATGCCCAGGACCTCCATCTGGTGCTTGATGACCGGGGTGGCGTTCTCTATCCCGCCATACTGGTTGCAGAAATCGGCCATTATATGATCTGTAACTTCGACCAGGGATGTGATATCCTGACTATCCACTATGTATCCGGGCTGTTCAAGATTGGTCTTGGCCTTGATCGTTACTTTCCTCAATACATTTGCCAGGTCAGCAAAGGATTCCTCCACGTAGTCGCCGGTCTTGGCACTGGTCATGACCACCTTTGCGTCCATGCCTTCATAGCTATGCGCTGCCGCCACTTCCCTGAGCTCTTCGATGCCGAACTCAGCATCTGCTGAGAGATCGCTCTTGTTCCCCAGGAAGATAAGAGGAAGTGGTCCAGTAACAGAGAGAAGTGATGGAACCCAATATTCTGAAAGGCTAGCCAGAGTTTCTTTTCGGGTGATGTCCGCAACTAGCAGAGCCCCCTCTATCCCGCCAAAGGAAAGGGCCTGGGTGAATCTATAGCCCTTCTGACCCAGAATATCCCAGACAAGAAGCACCATGTGGGTCCTGTCACCCTCGATTTCCAGGTAGATCTCTTTCTTGGTTACTTTTGAACCAATGGTGGTTATGTACTTGTCACTGAACTGATCTGTCACAAAACGCCGGACCAGACTTGTCTTTCCTACCGCTCCATCCCCCAGGAGAATTATGTTCTTTTTGATGGTTTCTTCTGTCATGTTTATCCCACACACCTTAACTATACTTAATGTTGAAGCCTGAAAGGGCCTGGTATGTATAAAAAACTTGTTATTCGATAATCAATATTCATACTAATCTGTTAACCATTCATCCATTGATCAGAACAATATCTTCAGGGAGAAATATCATATATCCAACTATCATGTGTGTGAATATGGAAACCAGTAGAACATCTGGCCTCATAGAAATATACAATGGGATCAAGCCAGATATTGAAGGCCGACTGAGGGAGTTCGAGACCCGGTGGAAGAGTGGGAACGATGAGGATATATTTGCCGAACTAACATTCTGCCTCCTCACCCCGCAATCCAAAGCTAAAGTATGCTGGCTCGCGGTGGAGGCCATGGTGGCTGACAGGTCGCTCTTTTCTGGGGATCAGGAAGTAATACTCCAGCATGTGGCTCATATAAGGTTCAAGAACAATAAGACAAAATATATTTTACTGGCCAGGGAGCTTTTCACTGACAATGATAGTAAGATAAATAATGCTGATAACAACGGATATAAAAATAATTGTATTAATATAAAAAGTATTATATTAAATTTAAGCCAGCCCATGGAAGCAAGAGAATGGCTTATTGAGAATGTCAAGGGGATGGGTTACAAGGAATCGACCCACTTCCTTCGGAACATTGGAATGGGGGGAGATATGGCAATACTGGATCGGCATATACTACGGAACCTGGAGGCATTCGGCATCATTGAAGAGATACCAACTTCCATATCCAAAAATAGATATCTGAATATAGAGAAAAAGATGAGAACTTTCTCCAAGGACCTGGGCATACCCATGGATCATCTGGACCTCCTGCTCTGGTACAAAGAAGCTGGTGAGATATTCAAGTGATCTCTTTACTGACAAAGGCCAAATATCATTACCTGGACTCCAGATATATCAGGTACATGACCCACTCGCACATTTACAATACTTTTATATGTTCGAAATCAATACAGCGGTAAGAGTGATCGTTATGGCTGCCACTAAGGGAAAAAGCGCGAGCAAAAGCACAGCAAAGAAGTCTTCACCAGCCAAGGCCAAGCCAGCTGCAAAGCCCAAGACAAAGAAAGAGGATTGGTTTGCGGAATTGGATGCCGAATTGGAAAAGAAGACCGACAGGGCAATAGATACGGATGGGGGAAACAGCTCCAAGAAGGAGAGTCTCAACCGAGAACTGGTATCAGATTTCTGGAAGATCGTGCTCAGATTCGAGAAGATCAGCATACATTTTTCAATTGATCCAGACTACAATAAATTCGCCCAGTTCGAGAAATTCCCCACAGACTGGACCCTGAAAGACAATTACGCCTACACCGACCTCAATCTTATCCAGATAGCCGACAAGACCCAGAGCGACAACCGCGTTGGAGATAAGCTCAAGTTCAGGCATTATAAATTAAATGGCAAGGACCAGGTACGCCTTTCCTTCGTATTCTGCGAGGGCGAGCATTATTACAAGTACAGCGGCTGGAAGAGGATGTTCGGAGAGTATGTCGCCTATGATGCGCCTCTCAGGACCGTGAACCTTGACCAGATACATGCGATACTTGCCGACATCGTAAGGATATGGTACGAGTCCCACCTAAGAAGGGACAGGGACCACTTCCTCAAGCACCTGGACAAGAACTACGAGAAGGGCGAGACGTACACGGAATAAACGTATCTCGGCTCAAAATGTTTTGATGGTCAGCTTGGGCTATGTTGGGTCAGATAACAATAGAACGCCTACTTCCCATACCTTCTTACTCTTCGCTGATACTCACGAATAGCCCTCAGAAAATCAATCTTTCTAAACCCGGGCCAGAACACATCTATGAAGTATAGTTCTGAATAGGCCAGCTGCCACAAGAGGAAATTAGATATTCTTTCTTCTCCGGATGTTCTCAGGACAAGATCCGGGTCAGGCAGATCGGCCGTGTAAAGGAACCTGGCAAATAACTTCTCATTGATGTCCTCGGGTTCCAGGTCTCCTTTCTTCACACTCTGAGCTATCTTCTTAATGGCCATGATAATCTCCTGGCGGCCTCCATAAGCAATGGCCAGATTGAAGGTGTGTTTATCATGGTTCTTTGTTTTCTCTTCGGCAAATTTGATCGCATCCTGCACATTCTCTGGAAGTATCAGGGTGTCACCGAGCACTCTCACTTTTATCTTGTTCTTGATAACACGCTCGTCCACCGCGACCTTCCTGAAGCTGTCTTCGAACAACTGCATAAGGGTGGCCAGCTCATCAGAATCTCGAGTCAGGTTCTCAGTTGAAAAAGCATAAACAGTTAGGATCTTGATATCAGCCTCCAGGCACCACTCAAGGACTTCCTCCAGCTTGTTCTTGCCCTTGACATGCCCCTCGGCCTTGCCCAATCCCAGCTCCATGGCGAAGCGGCGATTACCATCCATGATGATCGCGAGATGATTGGGGGAAATACCATCCTGAACCTCTTTGACAAGCTTCTTCTCGTATTCCGAGTAGGCACGATCAGCAATGAGGCCACTTATCTTCTTAGGCATAAAATTCAATTTTCCTAAAGCTCACATGGTATTTAATGAAGTACGTTGGTCTCATTACTACCAGTAACCTGGAGATATGCTTTTTGGGCTTTCCAGCCACATCAGATCAGATGCACGACCATCCCACTTCTCAGCTTGGGCTTGAACCGTAAGCCTTTTCTTTTAGCCTCGCTGCGCTGGCCCGGCTCCAAAAGAACAAGTATTAC
>JAGLQE010000194.1 GCA_023137005.1 Thermoplasmata archaeon | reverse complement strand
GTATTGAAGCCCGATGAAGTTCACATATTGCAAGGATTGCGATGATGCATTCAAGAAGGTCACCTTTGAGGGCCAGAGGTGTATCTACTGCGGAAAGGAGAACACGATATCGCTATCCTTATCTGGCTCTAATTATTATATTGGATATTTTTTACTCGTGATAGGAGCGGCGGCCTTTGTGATCCTTGATGGTGATCCTTTACAATTACCGGTTATAGCCATTTCCCTTATTGTGGGGATGATCATATCCATTCGTTCCCGGATGGTATTAAAGAATAAGGCTATCGAGAAAGGCCGTGTCCAGGCTGAGTCTGAAGCTTGAGTTTTTATATTAGAGACCAGGACTAGGTGCTAGGGATTGCCTAGCACCTCATACCTTGTTTAAAATGACACATACATGGTGGCGTATGTCCTGCCTCCAGATTGAGAGATGGTCACGGAATTCAGGATAGCTGAACTAAGTGGTTTGTCCCCTGCATCTGTTGGAACAACTCCCAAAGCATCAACGATATCCCTTCCCTCAACGACTATTCCAAAGACCGAGTGAGCGCCATCCAACCAATCTGTGCCGCCTTCTTTGGTCACTATGAAGAACTGGCTTCCTCCAGTATTTGGCCCTGCATTGGCCATTGACAGTGCATATTGCACGTTCTGGAGGTCTGGGTGGAACTCATCCGGGATCATCCAGGAGTCCTCAATATCGGGACTACCTAGGCCAGTATGGTATTCGGCAGCATGGCCGCCTGTGCCATCATTATTGGTGAAGTCTCCGCCCTGGATCATGAAATCCGCTATTATCCTGTGGAATGGTACATTGGTATATTCTCCGGCATTGGCCAGATCTATGAAGTTCTTGGTCGTGATCGGTGCCCTGTCTGTGTAAAGCTCTATCTTTATAGTTTGGGTATTTGTATTGTCGTCTGGAATTATGATATCATCTCCGTCAAATCCTTCATCTCCTTCATAGCCTTCCTGGCCGGGTCCCATATAATAATCATAGGCCAAGAATCCCAGGCTGGCTGCTATCAAGATGAGTACTATCGAGACGGCCAGTATCTTCTTTGCAACTCCGAATATCTTGCCACAATGAGGGCATTTCATCGCATTGTCCGGGATGGGCTTATCACAGTAGTAACAGCTTATCTCGGAATCCTTTATCTCACTGACCTTTCTCTTTCTTGCCATGCTAGGGGCAAATAAGTGATTATATTTAACCTTTACAACTCAATTGGATGGAACACAGGGTGCAGTGCCTATTGTTCCAACCGAAGTTTTATATTCAAATTGTGTTTATCCTTATTTGTTAAAATAATAGGTGATAATATGAGTCAATGTCCAAAATGCGGAAATCAAATGAACTTTGTAGAACAATACAGCCAGTGGTACTGCTACACCTGTCAGGCATACAATCAGCCAGCAGCAGGGGCCCCGGTCCAGCAACAGCCACAGCAACACCAGCAACCACAGCAGCACCAACAACCACAACAACATCAGCAACCAGCTGCCCAACCAGCAGCTCAACCGGGAGTTGTTCCTGAGAATGAGACGGTCCACTCACCATCCTTCACGGTCCTCATATTCCACCTGAAACACGGTGAGAGCATTGTCACGGAAACTGGTGCCATGATGTACATGAACCGGACGATCGAGATACAGACCGCTGGAAGAAAAGGCGGCTTGATGAAGGGGCTGATGACATCTGCACTTGGCGGTGAATCCTTCTTTGTCAATACCTACACCGCGACCCAGGGCAATGGAGATCTGGCAGTTGTGGGGGCCGGTATGGGAGACATCTACCCGATTGACCTTACCAAGCAACCCGGTGGAATGATCATCCAGAGCGGTGGATACCTGGCTTCGATGCCAAATGTTGAGCTCGACACCAAATGGCAGGGTCTCAAAGGTTTCTTGTCTGAGAAAGATTTCATCATGCTTCATGCATCCGGGCAGGGAACTGTCTGGGTAAGCTCCTTTGGTGGTATAATCGAGAAGGACCTGCAGCCCGGTGAGGTATTGTCAGTCGACACAGGTCATATCGTGGCATTCCAGGATCACATGCAGTTCTCGGTAAGGCGTGTGGGTGGATGGAAATCAACCATCCTCAGTGGAGAGGGTCTTGTTACGGACTTCGTCGGACCAGGTAAGCTCATCATGCAGACCAGGCACTTCCCGGCCTTCGTAGCAGCCATTGCACCATACCTGCCGAAACAGGGATGAGCAACAAACACAATGGGAACTTCCGTGTCTTACTTGACTCGGAAGTCCCTTCTTTTCAACATATAGATTAATATACATCCTCTCAATTATACGGATATGGCTTTGAAGGCAGAGATAGAGGAAATATTATCCTCTTATGATCAGAATGATATTACGATAGCTACCGTGTGTTCTCATTCGAGTTTGCAAATATTCCATGGTGCGAAGAAAGAGGGATTCAGAACATTGGGCATTGCCCTGAAGAAGGTTCCTCGGTTCTATGATGCATTTCCACTGGCAAAGCCAGATGAGTTCCTGATAGTCAATGATTATAAAGAGATAAAGGACCACATTCCCGAGATGATCAAGAAGAACGTGGTGATCATCCCACATGGCTCCTTTGTGGAATACCTGGGTGCTAAAGAATTCGCGGAACTTCCCATACCGACATACGGCAACAGGGCTGTTCTTGAGTGGGAATCCGATAGGATCAAGGAAAGGGACTGGCTGACATCTGCTGGTTTGAAAATGCCCAAATACCTCGCCACTCCCGAAGAGATAGACAAACCGGTCATGGTGAAATATCATGGTGCAAAAG
>JAGLQE010000193.1 GCA_023137005.1 Thermoplasmata archaeon | reverse complement strand
CAATAGCAAGAAGCGGAATCCCATCAATGTTTTTCTGTGTTGATCGAGCTTGAACTTCTTTGTCGGGATGGAATATGCCAGCTCCTGGATCGCGCCTATCGGGCACAGATAACCACAAAGGAATCGTCCTACCACGAGAGACAGTATTATGAATATCAGAAGCCCGAATATCGCTATGGGGAGAGGAACATCATCGGGTGAATCACCAAGTAAGAATCCCTGTAATTGAAGTGGCAACATGGGAGCGAAGAGGATGAATCCCAGAAGAATGGATATCATGATGAACACATACCCTGTCCTTCGGGTGAACTTCCCTGATTTGAAAAGATACGCCAGTATAATGGTTGATATTATAGCGAATACTAATCCAATTATGTTTGTAGTCTGCAATTTATTCCACTCCTATACGATAGATAGCTCTGGGCATTCCATCAGTCACGATATCCATGGCAGGGTGATTTTGCTTATATAGGCTGTCCCTACTTTTAGATGTGTGGCTTATAAGCATATGTACACATCTATTCTATCAAACGTGTTTGTGTTCTATGCCGGTAAAGAGTTTGATTCGATTCGAGATATTATCATTACTTGATAGAGCCATCGACCTTGATTATATGCTTCTTGTAGGGGATGCTCTTACCCGCTTTCTGCATGGCTACCTTGACCACATTCTCCATGCCAAAGCAACATGGGACCTCCATCATGAGTATGGTGATATCATTGACATCATTATTGGAGAATATCTCGGCCAGCTTGTCAACATAATAGTTCGCATCGTCCAGTTTTGGGCAGGCGATTATCGTAACTCTATCCTTGATGAAATCCTGGTGCAGATTGGGGTAGGCAAAGCCCGTGCAGTCAGCCGCTATGAGCATACTGGAATTTTTAAGATAGCCAGCAGCCGGGTTTATGAGTTTGAGCTGGACTGGCCAGGTTTCCAGAGTGGAACTCACACGACCTGTGTTTTCCTTTGGTATCGATATGCCGGTGACCTTGATGGTGCGCGGCTCCTCACCAACGCACGTGGCACAGGCTCCCGGCTCTGGTACAGGTTCTGCTTCTGCCTTTACCTCAGGCACATATCCCACATCTGGCACATCAAAACCATGCTCCTTGAGATAATCTATCGCTATATCCAGATACTCGAATTCCTTGTGGTCCAGCATATGCTGAAGATGGGCCTTTATCGTGTTCGCACCCTGTTTCACAACATTGTCCATCACTATGCGCTCATTGTAGGGCTCGGCCTCTCTTTCCTCGACAAGGATAGCACCTTCCGGGCAATAGCCGATACAAGCTCCCAGACCATCACAGAACAGATCGCTGATCATCCTGGCCTTGCCATCTATTATCTGTAGTGCGCCTTCTGGACAATTGGGTATGCACAGGCCACAGCCATTACACTTTTCCTCGTCTATCTTGATTATCTCACGAACAACCATAATTTCATCTCCATTTTGAGAAGTTTGAATGCGCGAATTCATTCGTGCATTCAACCCCTCCTTAATCTAATCAATTGCCCTCCAGCATGTTCTTCAGATCCTCGTCAACATCTCCAGTGATCATCAGATTGTAATTATCCTGCAGAACCTTCATCACATTGGGTGTCACGAAGGCTGGAGCTGTTGGTCCGATCCTGATATTCTTGACTCCCAGGTGAAGGAGCGTGAAGAGAATGGCAACCGCCTTCTGCTCGAACCATGATAGAACGATAGATAGTGGCAGATCATTGACATCGCATTCAAATACCTCAGCAAGGGCGACAGCCACCTGAATAGCGGAATAAGCATTATTGCACTGGCCCATGTCCAGGATCCTTGGAATTCCATCTATATCTCCCAGGTCCAGGTGGTTCAATCTGTACTTGCCACATCCCAGTGTCAGAATGATACAGTCATCGGGTATCTTCTCGGCCAATTCCGTGTAGTAATTCCTTCCTGGCTTGGCACCATCACAACCGCCTATGAGGAAGAATCTCTTTATCTTACCTGCCTTGATAGCTTCAACAATTGTTGGGGCCAGATCAAGAATGACATTATGATGGAAGCCGGTCATGAGGGGAGTGGATTCCCTTTCTGGAAGATCACCTATGCGCTTTGCATGTTCGATTATCTCTGAGAAATCCTTGCGGTCAGAGAGATGTTTCACACCCTCCACACGGGTTATACCAGTGGTGTACAATCTATCTTTATAGGACTCCTTGGGAATAAGAACACAGTTTGTCGTAGCCAGAACAGGACCTCCGAACTCATCGAATTCTGTTTTTTGCTTCTGCCACGCGCCCCCATAATTACCAATGAGGTGATCGAAGGCCTTGATCTTCGGATAGGCCAGTGTCGGCAGCATTTCCCCGTGTGTGTAGATATTGATACCTGTTCCCTCGGTCTGTTTCAGAAGCTCGTAGAGGTCACCAAGATCGTGACCGGTCACAAGTATCCCCGGCCCCTTTATGGTTCCAGTTCGAACCTCGGTTGGCTCGGGCACTCCGAAATTATCCGTATTAGCCTTGTCCAGAATTTCCATGGCCCTGAGGTTCATCTCACCGGATTTGAGCACCAGGCCCACATGAGAGCCCAGATCGAAATCCACATTGGTCAAGGTCTTGAAGAGAGCCTCGTGCATGAAAGCATCGACTTCCTCATCCCTTGATCCCAATTCCCTTGCATGGTAAGCATAGGCTGCGATCCCCTTCAGGCTGTATATTAAAGAGTCCTGAAGACTGGCTATATCCTCGTTCTTGCCGCATGCGCCGGAAATGGTGCAAGCGGTTCCTTTTGCTACCTGTTCACATTGATTACAGAACATTTATCTATCTCCGGCCGGGAATTTGGGCTATTGGATATATACTTAATCACTAAATAACTATAAAATTATACAAAATGATAATAGAATATCATGTAGTTGATCTATTAAAAGATCACACCGGCCAGAAGTGTGGAGCCAGACTTACTATGATTATGGAACCTATTGCAAGGCCAACGACCACCCATGGAGGTATCTTGAGGGCCTTGTCATCTTCTTGGTCAAAATAACGAATAAGACCTGCTGCGGATTGGAAACCTGCACCTTTCTTCTTTGCCATGGTATCGACTCGAAGTAATGAAGAGGGCTATTTAACGATTTCGATTGAAATGTTAACTTACAGGCCTAAAGGATATGTTCATTATACAGGCCTGAAAGTTAACCCTCCATATTTTTCATATATGGATCAATACCCGACTTCCTTGGCCAGCTCCTCAGCTTGCTTCACCATCTCGTCCACTAGGTCGAAGCCTCTCTGCCAGAAGCCGGGGTCTGTGATATCCAAGCCCAGCTTGGCCACCATGTCTTTGGGGTAGTCAGATCCGCCCGAGCTCAGTAATTCCAGATACTTGCCCACGAACTCGTCACCAGTTCTCCTGTACTCCTCATAAAGTGATAATACCATCAATTCCCCGAAGGCATAGGCATAGGTGTAGAATGGGTAATGGATGAAATGAAGTACATATGTCCACCATTTGGAGTAATCCTCGGTCATGATCACCGAATCACCGAACATCCACTCATTCTCTTCCTTCCATATTGTGTGGAAATCCTCGGCCTTGAGCTCGCCTTTGTCTCTACGGTGGGCGTGCATGCGTTTCTCGAAACGCGTCATCATCACCTGGCGGAAAGAGGTTGCGAATATATCCTCGATCTTTCCACAGAGCAGTGATAGTCGGAGCTTGGGATCATCCTCCTTGTCCAGAAGGCTGTGGAAGAGTATCATCTCGCCCATGATGCTGGCGGTCTCGGCCATTGCCAGTGATGTGCTCAT
>JAGLQE010000192.1 GCA_023137005.1 Thermoplasmata archaeon | reverse complement strand
ACATGGTGGCCAGGGTCAGGGAATGCATAATGGATCTGGCATGAACCTGGAGGATGCCCGTATAAACCCATGATTGGTGTTTTAAAAAACATCAATCATCTTTTTTTTCTGTCCAATTTGGGTGCGATTTGGTATTGAATCTGGAAAAACAGTATTAATACCCCATGCTAATGGATTGAATATAATATATAATGAAAAATGGAGTGGGCAAAATGTCTTCAGTAAGCAGAAGTGTGAAGAATGTATTCAGGAACAAGGCCAGGACCCTGGTCGTCATATTGATAATCGGACTCAGTATCGGTGTTTTTCTGTCCATGACGATAGTGAATGCCAATATTGAGGATGATACGACATCTCTTTCCGAGGAGATCGACACGACCATAACCATAACCCCGGCAGGTAGTAATCTCTTCACAAGTAGTGATACCATGAATGATACGGTCATCGCTGATGTGGAGAGTGTGGATAATATTGGGTCGGTCCAGGTGCTTGTATCTGTGAGCGAGATGCCTGATAGCTCCACCACCACCTCCATGGGCGGAAGGGTGAGACCTAACTTCTATTATGGAATAGATCCAAGCCAGATCATCTGGATGCTCACTCCAGCAGGTGCCACATCCATTGGTTCGGACTCCATCACCGAGGGGGAGATGCTGACCTCTGAACATGTGGGAGAGCCAGTCGCTTTGATCGGGACAACTTATTCTGACACAAATGGGGTCAATGTTGGTAATCACATCTATCTGAATGATACACTTGTTGAGGTAATAGGTGAATACTCTGTTGGTAATAGGATGACTGACAGTGCGGTCATAACATCCTATGATATTCTTCAGGAGGCCTACAATATCAGTGGTGTCAATATGCTCTTTGTAACCGCAGATGACATAGGCAGTATGGAGACCGTGGAACAGGACCTAAAAACTACATTGGGAGATGATTATGATATCGTACCACTGGCAGATATGAACACGGCTGATATCCAGGAAAGCCTGGATTCCATAGCGGCCAATAGTGAACTGGGCTCCATGGTATCGCTCATCACCGCAGCGGCCGTCATGATATTTGTAATGATACTGGTCACGCGTGAAAGGACCCGGGAGATCGGGGTTCTGAAAGCCATCGGATTCAAGAATTCGAAGATAATGGCTCAATTCTTCACGGAATCCATGACACTGGCTACTCTGGGATTTATCGTGGGTGTGGCATTGACACTGGTCGCTGGCCCATCCATAGCCAATATGTTTTTGGGAACCGCAACGACTTCTGAGACCACGGGTGTATCCATGGGAGGTCATCCTGGTGGCACCACGAACATACTTACAACATTGGACTTCACCCTGAGCCCTGAATTATTGATCTTCACCCTGGTATTGGCTCTGGTGCTCGGAATGATCGGTTCCCTTTATCCCATAATAATGGCGATCAAATTGAAACCCGCGGAGGCATTGCGATATGATGAATGATGGAGGTGATATTATGGTTGAAGAAATTAACACTAATGAATTCTCAGAGATGCCAGATGATGTCATTGATAATAATCACACCAATGATCATGTGGTCGTCCTTCAGGATGTGAAAAAGGATTATCTAGTCAAAGGAAGAAGTGTGCCAGTGCGAGCTCTGAGGGGTGCAACTCTTGAAATAGAAAAGGGCTCGATGGTGGCCATCAAAGGCGAGAGTGGTAGTGGAAAGACCACGCTTTTGCAAATAATCGGGGCATTGGATGTCGCGACCTCCGGCACAGCTATAGTCGATGGAAAGGATCTGTCCAGCATGTCAGAAATGGATCTGACAGAATACAGGGCCAAGACCATTGGTTTTGTTTTCCAGTCATTCAATCTGATACCAAATCTAAGTGCGCTGGAAAATGTTGAATTGCCTATGGAAGCCCTCAATGTGCCCAAGATGGAAAAAAAGAACAGGGCTTATGAACTGCTCAAGGCTGTTGGCATGGAAGAGAGAGTGGACTACAAGCCAATGAAACTCAGCGGAGGTGAGCAACAGAGAGTGGCCATTGCCAGGGCACTGGCTAATGATCCATCCATAATTCTTGCTGATGAGCCTACTGGTAGCCTTGATACTAAGACTGGCAAGAGCATAGTTCAATTACTGGATAAGTTGAGGAAAAAGCGAGGGACCACTGTTATTATCGTTACGCATTCCAATAAGGCGGCCAGAGCCTGTGATCTCACCTTCACTATAGAGGATGGCGTCATAGCCTCAAAGAAGAATCTGGTGCAGGAAGCTGAGACAGAGGGGCAAAAAAGCCATCTCAAGAAAGAGCTAGCCATATCTGGAAGTATCATCGATAAGCTATTCGATGCAGGATATGACGAACTAATGAAGATCGGAAATGCTAATCAAGAAGAGCTGTCAGATGTGCTGGGAGACAAGGGCAGTGCCGAGAAGATAGCTAAGAAAGCTGGAATCTTACTCAAAAAGAAGGTTGCAGAACTAGAGACCAAAAAAGAGTTCCTGGCCATCGATCTATCGGTTACGGAGGAAGTGATCAGCCAGTTATTCGGCGCTGGTTACACTGACCTTGAGACCATTGCTGTGGCCGATGCAGAAGAACTTGGCCACCTACTGGGCAATGATGATCTGGCAATCCGAATAACAGAAAAGGCAGAGCTCTTGATATTGAAGGATTAGAGTGAGATGATCCTATGATCGAATGGTGAGACCATGGCCCGGAAAACGAAGAAGACCAAGAAAAGCTCCGAAGTGCATCCTAAGAACGACAAGTCCGGAAATAAAAGTGATAAGACGCAGAATAAAGAAGAAAAACCAAAGCATCTGGAATGTTATTATTGCGGTAAGCTGGTCAAGGCCAATGCCATCAAGTGCAAGTACTGTGGTAAATGGTACTCGGCAGGGAAGAAGACCATTGCAGTTGTGGTAATA
>JAGLQE010000191.1 GCA_023137005.1 Thermoplasmata archaeon | reverse complement strand
CGGTTCTCCCGCCACCTGGGCTGTGATGGTGCGCGTTCCAGACCAGTTCCCTCCACCGATGTGAAGGAAGAAAAATAAGATCTTTTGACATCCAGGTCATCATACTCTTTCACCATGCTTCCATATATCTCTTTGTCAGTTTCCTGTGCGGCTCCTACAATGAACTGGGTCGTCTGGCCAGCTGGAAATCTTCCTTTATTGATATTGTGCTTTATGTATTGCTGACGCCTCAGTATATCTATATCATAATCCTTGGTCGAGCTCAGTTCGCTCATGTAGGAACTGGATGTGGTCTCGACATTAATGCTCACTCTGTCCACCAGCTCACTGGCCTGCTTGATATGCTCGTACGAGGCTCCGGGCAGGACCTTCATGTGGATATATCCCTGAAAACTGTATTTCTCTCTAAGAAGACGAACAGATTCGATCATCTCCTCCATGATGATATCCTCATTCCCCGCTACTCCCGAGCTGAGGAATAGCCCCTCCACATAATTTCCCCGATACAACATGAGAGTGAGCTTGGCCAGTTCTTCGGGTGTGTATTTGTGAACCTTTGGACGATGGCTGGTGGAGGCATTGGGACAGTACTGGCATTCATGGGAACAGGCATTGGTGTACAGGGTCTTGAACATCCCGACACATCTTCCATCCGGGGTGAAGGCATGACACACTCCGGCCTTGACCACATCACCAATTCTTCCGGGATCATTGGCCACCACCTTCCGCTTACTGGCAGTGGAGGCACAGACATCGTGCTTTGTCCCCTCTCCCAGAGCCTTGACCTTGTTCAGATCCATCTCCGCGAGATCGTATATGGCTGGGCCAGTATTGTCAAAATGACTCTCTGATGCGAGTCTGGCGATCTTTTCAAGGGTGACCATGTTTGGATTATTAGTCATTGAATATATATAAATCCAAACATGGGGGAGGGGGGAGTGAAACTATCAGGTTCTATCTAATTATTCAATAAAAGACCTAGTAGTTCAAACCTTTCCCCAGATGAACTTCCTTGCTCCATCATCCGGGACCGTGGCAATGAAGGCATATAGATTATGTTTTTTCAGTTCCTGCACGGTATCGATATCCAGGATATGCCTCACGAACTTGAGGGCGGCATAGAATCTGGCGGTAAGCTCCTTCTGGTGATTTGTATCGGATCTGGTTGAGCTGGTGATGATCGCGGCAAAGACCTTGGGCGACCTCCGGGACTTGACCATGAGGAGTTTTGTCAGGTCCTGGGCGATATCCCTCTCATCGTACATCCTCGGCCCCTTCCATTCTATGAAGGCTGGCACAGTATCCCGAATAACAAAATCAAATCGTCCTGCCTGGCCCCGGTTCAGGGCGAGCCTTTGGGTGGTCTTGGGTCTTCCCAGACCGAATTCCTTCCACGTGTACTTGACAAGGGTCGGATGCTCTGGAACGAGTATGGATTCCCTCCAAACATCTCTTCCCTGTTGTTCATAATGCTTGGCCACATAATGAGAGAACTGATGGTGGAAGTATTGCTCATTGAGTATCAGGTTTCGGCTGCCACTCTGGATGGTGTCTTCGGTATTGTCCAGTATCTGATTGAATATGCGTCCCAGGTCAGTTATCTTCATGTTTTCATCCCTACCCCATATTGTCCTATAATGTCTTATTATTTTTGATAGTGCAGAGGATATTAATGCTTGTGGCGGTACAACCTATCATAAACATTGCAGAATATTTTCCCATCACCTGCCCAGTGTTTATCCACATGGTCCATGATCATCCTGAACTGCCCAGTTCCTTTTCCCTCCATGATACTGGCCTGGAGCGCGGGATAGACATGACAGCCGCACCTTTCACATATTCCTCCTCCGAAGATGCATGGCTCCTTCAAATTCCCATAGGCATCGTAGGATGGTACCAATCTAGATGGGCAAGAGGAGGTCCAGTCCGGTGCTCTCATGGTTTCAAGCACATGCCCTTCATTGTATATCAGATC
>JAGLQE010000190.1 GCA_023137005.1 Thermoplasmata archaeon | reverse complement strand
GAGGTTCTCATGAGGTCCATCAAGGGCATAACCGAGGTTGTTACCAAGCCAGGACTCGTTAATTTAGATTTCAATGATCTCAAGACCATCATGCGCGGCGGCGGCGTTGCCATGATCGGATTGGGAGAGGCCGAGGATGAGGACAGGGCGGCAGAGGCTGTTAATGAGGCCATCAACTCCCCACTTATTGATGTGGATATTTCGGACGCAGCCGGAGCACTTGTGAACGTCACTGGCGGACCGGACATGTCGATCGCAGAGGCTGAGGAAGTTGCCGAGATAGTCCAGAGCAGGATAAGTGGCAATGCCAGGATAATCTGGGGTGCTGCTGTTGATCCAGAACTGGAAGGAAAGATAAGGGTCATGGTCGTCATAACTGGCGTCAGATCGAACCAGATGTTCAGCCGAGAAGAGGACCATAAAAGCCAAAAAATAGGCTTGGACCTTATCAATTAAACTCATATACAAGAACATATTGGTGCACCGGAGGCTTAGCATATGGATATAGTCGATGAGTCATGGAAAGCGCAGAACAAGCTCGAGGACAAGGTCAGGAATTTCGGCAAGGGTAAATACGGCCGAGTCCTGAAGATGGCCAGAAAGCCCGAGATGGACGAATACGTTAAGATATTGCAGATAACCAGCCTTGGCCTGATCCTTATGGGCGGTCTTGGTTTCCTCATATACTGGATATGGTATGAACTTCCAGCACATCTGGGATGGGGCTTATTGGGATTATTCTAATATTCTGATTTTAAGGTGATCTTATGTCATTGTTTGAAGGAATAGAAAAAGACGAGGAAGGATCCAAGGAGCCTACGGCTTCTCACGAACCCTTTGTTCAGAGGACATTGTCCTTGATCAGCCAGGGTGAGGAAAGAAGGACCATAACAACCGGAATAGAAAGTAATTATAGATTTATCCTTAAGAATGATGGATCCAGCAAGGACACGATTGAGATATCGGCGGATCTGCTTGCCGCCGCTAGCCTTGGTGAGGATGCTGCTGAATGGCATATATCCATGAGGGTGAAGGGCGGAAAACCATGGGAGGTCCATAAGGGCACCTTGAAGGGAAAAGAGTTCAAGTTGGCTGGAAGTGAATCCATGGACTTTGTTCTGGCAGTATCATCCCCCAAGGGCGCGAGATACGGCGACACCATGAATGTGGTGGTCACAGCAACTTCCCTCTCCAACAGAGCTATATCAGATTCTATAACTTTCAGAACAACAGCCCAGCAATCGGTGCTGGCCATCAAGACCCAGATAGGTCATGAGAGGGATGTTGCCAATACTCTGGCAGCAAGAAGTGAGGACCTGGGAGTTCAATCCATCCTTTGCCCCAATGCTCTGAGAGGTTATATCATCGTCGAGGCAATGAACACCGATCGCCTGGCCGAGACCGTGCGCGGTATCAAGAGAGCCAGAGGTGTTGTCGATGGAGAAATGACCTTTGACGAGATAACACATTACCTGACCCCGAAACCACTGGTATCCGGCATTGTTGAAGGGGACATAGTCGAGCTCATTGCAGGCCCATTCAAGGGTGAGAAGGCCAGGGTGCAGATGATAGATGAGGGCAAGGAAGAAATAACCGTGGAGCTTTTCGAGGCCCTCGTTCCCATACCCGTGACAGTCAAAGGAGACAGCGTCCGGGTCATAGAGAAGGACAGATGATATCACATTAATGGAGTTGAAATTATGGTAGAGAAAATAGAAGTACTTGTAGACGGCGGAAAGGCCACACCCGGACCACCATTGGGACCCGCACTGGGACCACTGGGTGTCAATGTAGTTGAGATAGTCGCGGCCATCAATGAGAAGACGAAAGCCTTCGTGGGAATGAAGGTACCAGTTAAACTCACAATTGACGAGAAGACCAAAGCTTTCGAGATCTCGGTTGGAACACCACCCACCAGCGCTCTCGTTCTGAAAGAACTCGGATTGGCCAGTGGCTCGGGCAATGCACCATCTGTCAAGGTCGGCAGCCTGAAAATGGACCAGATCAAGAGAGTGGGCGAGATGAAGAAGGACTCGCTTCTTGGAAACACCCTCAAGGAGAGGGTGCTGGAAGTGGCTGGAACCTGTGTGTCAATGGGTGTCGAGGTCGAAGGACTGGACCCCAAGGCATTCCAGGATCAGATGAGACGTGGCAAGTTCGATAAACATTTCGAGTAGTTTCTCAGAGATATCTGTGGGATTGTATTGTTTATTAGCGTATGCTCAAGGCTCCTGCTAGGAGAGAATATTACATCCTCAGACACGTCTTCAGCACCATCGCGACTTCTTCTATAATATCCGTCGCCATCATGGAATATCTCAATTTTTCAAAGGCCACGTCCCCGGCTGCCCCGCATAGAAAAGCCCCCATCCTGGCGGCGGCGAAGGGACTTGCTCCCTTGGCCAGTAATCCACCTACCAATCCAGCTAGGACATCTCCTGTGCCACCGACGGTCATCCCCGGGTTTCCGGTGTGGTTCTTTTTCGTATGCTGGCCATCGGATATTAGATCTATTTTGCCCTTCAGAAGTACTGTAAATCCGGTCTTATGAGCCAGTTTCAGGATGGAAGCATCTTCCTCCCCCTCTATCAGGCTCTGGAATTCCGCGCTGTGGGGCGTGAGAACACCTCCTGATTCACAGGCTTGGAGAATATTCAGGTTGCCTGAAAATGCATGCAGGCCGTCGGCGTCGATGATGACTGGCTTATCGACCTTTACAATAAAGACCCGCACGGCTTCCATGGTCTCCTCCTCCCTTCCGAGGCCAGGACCGATGAGGACAGCATCATTTTTCTCTGCCAGTTCCAACAGCTCATCGATATCCGATACCGAGATATGAGTTTTTGAAGGGCCAGACAGTGGCTTGACAATGAAATTCGGAGAATAGGATGCGATTGGCTCGAAGCAATTCTCCGGGGTCGCGATGGTGACCAGGTCCACGCCGGCCTTGAAGGCTGCCAGTCCTGCCAATCCCGGAGCACCGGTATAGGCCCCGCCACCGATGATCAGAAGCCGGCCATTCTCGCCTTTGTGCGATCCCTCAGCTGGAATTGGATAATGTGCGAAATCTCCCAGGCCAATGTTCTCAACGGCTTCTTGGGGTATGCCAATGTCCTTCACGACGATCCCTCCCGAATTCTCCGCATTCATACCGGTCTTCATCTCATGGAAGGTGATGGTCATGTTTGGCTTCACGGCAATGTCAGCTCCCAGGCCGCTAGGTATGTCGATCGAAACAATTATCTTATCACTTTCATTGATGGCCAGTATCATGGCCCTGAAGGGTTCCCTTATGCTGCCGGACATGCCGGTTCCCAGCATGGAATCAATGATGATCTTTGCATCTCCAAGGTTATCGGCACTGACATTTTCCACCAGCTCAATGCGTCCTACTATTCTATCCATATACATTCTGGCAATATCACTCCTGACAGCCTCGCGGCCTTTGACGAGAAGCACTCGGACCTTCCACCCCATCCTATCCAGTTGGTCTGCAATGACGAATCCGTCCCCTCCATTATTGCCAGTCCCGCATATGATGTCGATGCTCTTGTCAGCCACTTTATCTCCGTAGGTCCTCTCTATCTCCTCGGCCGCCGCGTTCCCGGCATTGCCCATGAGCATCTCTGGCGTGGTTCCAATGGCCTCGGCATTGATATCCATGACTTTCGTCTCGATCGGATCTATCATAGACCTCTCACCTCGCTCGAGCTCTTGAATGCAATCGCTTCGCTCTCGCATTCAATCATCACTCCCTGCATTTTCATCTTATTCATCTTCACTTTCCTCCTCATCTAGATATTCGTCCATGATCTTATTATATAATTGGAATCGGTCGCTTCGCGCAAATTCCTCAATGGTCTTGTCAGGCAGCTCCTCCAGCAG
>JAGLQE010000019.1 GCA_023137005.1 Thermoplasmata archaeon | reverse complement strand
AATGGTATCAATTCATATTTCTCCAGGTCCGTCACATTACCCAGCGCCTTGTTGAAGTCACCGAAGAGCACTCTCTGAAGTGTCCAGATATAGTAAGCCGCGCCGATGGCCAGTGATATCAAGGGTATGATGATGAATATCGAATATGCCTCAAAGGCCCCGATGAAGACCATCAATTCACTGACAAAGCCCGCCATGCCTGGAAGACCCAGGGAGGCCAGGAAACCAATTATGAGTATGACGGATGCCTGCGGCATCTTCGTGATAAGGCCACTCAGCTTGGGAATGTCTCGAGTGCCAGTCTTATGGTGTATGACACCGCACATCATGAAAAGCAATGCCGTGACCAGGCCGTGGGTGAACATCTGGTATATTCCACCAGCAACCCCAATGACATTGAGGGCCGATGCGCCCAGAAGTACGAAACCCATGTGGCTCACACTGGAGTAGGCTATCATCTTCTTCAGGTCCACCTGTGCCAGACAGATCAGTGCACCGTAGATCATTCCAACAACACCCAGAGCCGCCATCACCCAGTAATATTCCACGGCTCCATCAGGAAGCATGCCGATGCCGACCCTGAACAGACCGTATCCGCCCATCTTCAGCATTACTCCGGCCAATAGCACGGAACCAGCTGTGGGCGCCTCGACGTGAGCGTCGGGCAACCAAGTGTGGAAGGGTACTGCGGGCATCTTGACCGCGAAGCCGAAAAGGAAGGCTAGGAAGGCCACACCCTGGAAGGCCAGTGGGAAATTGGGGCTGATGGATGCGATGGTCTCCATATTGAAGGTCGCATAGCCCAGGACATCCCCCGCCTTGAAGTACATGGCGAAGATGGCCAGAAGCATTATCACACTTCCAACATGGGTGAATATGAAGAATTTAATGGCCGCATAGTGCTTCCTCGGCCCACCCCAGATACCTATGAAGAAGTACATGGGTATGAGGACCAGTTCCCAGAATATGTAGAACAGGAAGAAGTCCAGCGAAAGGAACACTCCAATAAGACCGACCTCGATGAGGAGGATCAGACCGAAGAACTCCTTCTGACGTGTCTTGGTATCCCAGGCGAAGATTATCGACAAGGGAATGAGAAGCGTGGTCAGGAAGAGCATTGGAAGGCTTAATCCATCTATTCCCACTGTGTAGGAGATACCGATGGACTCTATCCAGGTATGAGATTCCATGAACTGGTAGCCGCCTCCGGTCTCGAAGGAAAGCCAGATCAAGATGGATAATACCAGAGGCACAATTGAAAAGGCCAGTGCTATCTTTTTGGCATCCTCCGCCTTCTTCATGAAGAAGACCACGAGTGTGCCGATGATCGGTATGAGTAGTGTAATGGTCAATAATGGTAGATCTGCGAAAGCCACTAGACCACCCCCATCAGCAACATGAGAATTACAAGCCCGACCACACCCAGTATCATTAGTGAGGCGTAGTCCTGCACCCTGCCACTCTGCATCTTCCATAGTAATTTGCCGCCAATAAAGCTGCCCTTACTGAGGCCGTTCACTGTACCGTCTATGGCATTCTTGTCAAATGAATTGGATGCGTGACCCAGAGCTATACCGCCACTGGATATTCCATTGATGGCACCGTCGATGACCTTTCCATCGAACTTGTCCATCACGAGAGAACCGCCATAGATGATCTTCTGGGCGATCCACATATAGAACTCGTCCATGTAGTACTTCATCTCCAGGACTCTGCGGATGGCCCTGCGGCCAGGCCCTGCAGTGAATGTCCTTGGAGAGATGGTTCCCTTGTAGTAAATGAGGGTCGCAAGTCCGATACCACTGAGACCCGCGGCTATTGAGACCCAGGTCTGCCACATCTCGAACATATGGGAGATGGTGAGATGGGGTGCGTGACCGAAGTATACGAAGTCCTGGAAGCCAAAGAAGAAGATGAATCCCGCTCCTGCAGCCAATACAGCCAGTATCATCAATGGCACGGTCATTGTCTTGGGCGACTCATGAGGATGATAATCCCCCCTCTGCTTACCAGCGAATGTCATGTACCACATACGGAAGATGTAGAAAGCTGTGAGGAAAGCGGTGAAGACTCCCATCGCATAGAGTAGATAATAAATATTATTGTCCGCGGCCGCGTGCCAGACCGATGCGAGAACCTCATCTTTACTGAAAAAGCCGCTGAAGAAGGGGAAACCCGCTATGGATAAAGAGCCTATCAGCATGGTGATCGAAGTGATCTTCATATGCTTGTGCAAACCACCCATTATCCTCATGTCATTGGATCCAACAGCGTGAATGACGCTACCAGCAGCCAGGAATAGTAGAGCCTTGAAGAAGGCGTGGTTCATCAGATGGAACATACCCGCGGTATAACCATAGGCATGTACCCCAGCTCCTAGGGCTAGCATCATGTATCCCAATTGACTGATGGTGGAATAAGCGAGTACTCCTTTGATATCATACTGGACAAGGGCCATAGTGGCTGCCATGAGGGCGGTTATACCACCGATGACGGCTATCACGAGGAAGGCATCCGGCACGTGCTCCAGGATGAAGTACGACCTGGCTACCAGGTAAATACCCGCATTCACCATGGTGGCCGCGTGTATAAGGGCACTGACGGTTGTGGGTCCTTCCATGGCATTGGGTAACCAAACATGTAATGGGAACTGCGCACTCTTGCCCACTGCTCCACAGAATAGGAGAAGGGCGGGAAGCAGAAGTCCCTGAACATCATGTCCCATTAGATGCTCGAGTTCGGTGAAGTTCAATGTTCCATACTTGACATAAAGTATGGCGATACCAGTGAGGAATAGGACATCCCCGATCCTGGTGACCAGGAAGGCTTTCTTGGCCGCGCTCGCCGCGGCCGGCTTCTGATACCAGAAACCAATGAGCAGGTATGAACAGACACCGACCAATTCCCAGAAGATGAACATCAACAGGAAATTATTGGCCAGGATCAGTCCCAGCATGGAGCCCACGAAGAGGCATATCTCGGCGTAGTACCTTCTCTTGGATGGGTCGTCGTGCATATAGCCTATAGAGTAGATAACGACCATCGTGGACACGAATGTGACCACGATGAGCATCAATGCTGTTAAACTGTCGATGAACATCCCGACCTCAAGACCAGTACCAGCCACCCAGTTCATGGATACCTCGTAGGAACCGTTCTCCATTACGTCGAACAATATGAGTATGGACAGGACCAGGGTTGAGGCTACACTCGCAATGGCCAGGTATGCACCGCCTTCCTTCATCTTGTTTCCGAAGAAGGCAACTATCAAGAACCCGATGAAGGGTATGATGACCAATAAATATGCTAATTCTGTTGGATTCATTTTACCACCTCAGCAATCTTATTTTCTGCAATTCCACCGTGCCGTACCTCTTGTACAACAGTAGGAATATGGCCAGCCCGATGGCGACCTCTGCGGCTGCAAGTGCGATGGAGAAAAGGGCGAATATCTGTCCAGATACATCTCCAGAGTAGGCGGAGAAAGCTACGAAATTGATATTCACTGCATTGAGCATGATCTCGATGGACATGAGCACGTAGATAGCGTTCTTCTTGGTCAGAACACCGTACATACCGATGCAGAAGAGCATGGCCGACAATATCAGGTAATGAGTAAGTGGTATCATTCGTCTCTCTCCTTTGCTATGAATACAGCGCCCATCATGGCCGCGACAAGCACCAGTGATAGTAGCACGAAGGGCAGGTAATAGACCTCGAAGAGGCTGGTACCCAGATCGGTCATTGATGATTCCTGAACGGAATCCGACTCAAATTGTGTTTGGGTGATGATGAAGAGCATCAATATCAGGAGCACGAGCACTGAAATAGGCTTGATCATCTTGGCTAGGCTGCTCATTCTTCCTCACCCCCTTCTTTATTCATGATCTCTCTCCGGGTCAGCATGACCGCGAAGAGTATGAGTATAGTTATAGCTCCGGCATAGATGAGTATCTGCACGATGGCCAGGTATTCAGCATTCAGCAGTATGAAAAGACCGGATATACCAATGAAGGTCAATCCCAACCACATAACACTGTGGATGATCTCTCTCGATCTCAGCACCTGCAGGGCGGAAACAAGGATCATGGCCCCTATCACGTAGAATGATAATAGTTGAAAATCCATTACATAACCTCCATAAATTTGGAGGTTATTAGTTGAATGATGAGTGTAAACGAATTCATTCATACACCCCCTTTCATCTCTATAACGAATTTGGGACACTTTGACTCGCATATGCCACAACTGACGCAAATATCCTTTGTCAGTCTGGGCTTCTTCACGGCCTTTTTACCTTCAGAAGCGGGCTCCAGCTCGTACATCTCAAGAGCTCCGGGCGGGCATTCCTTGGCACAGATGCCACAGCCGATGCAACCATCCAGCTCTATCTCCGGGTACTCGATCACATGAGGTGACAGATCCGGTCTCCTCAGGTCTCCCTTGCGGGATATCAGGACAGCCGGGGAACGGTAAAGCTCCTCTCTTGTGAAGCCAGATACATCATAATCATGGGTCATTCCCAGAGCGTCCTTGGGGCATATCTCCACACACATTGTGCAGAACATGCACCTTGACTGGTCCACACCTGGAAGCATCCTTCCCTCATGATCTACAAGGATTATGCAATTATTCGGGCACACCTTCTCACAAAGGCCACAGCTAACGCACAATGTCTCGTCCAGTGCATGGCATCCTCTGAAGAATTCCCAGCAACCCTCGACACCGAAGCGATGCTCGGGCTTCAATTCCACCTGGGCATCCGGTCTCTCCTTCGGGTACATGAGAGTGGTCGGATGTACGAAGCTCTTGAAGAACTGCTTCATGGAAACACCCATGGGCTTGGCGACCAACTTTACAAAGCCACCGATTCCATTCGCAAATCCAGGCTTCCTTGTTACGGGCCTGTCGGTTGTTGATCTTGTTCTAAATTCGACCATCAGATCCACCCCATTTCGAAGAATATGACTGCGACAACTATATTGACAAAGGCTAGTGGAAGAAGTCTCTTCCAACCGATCTCGAGTAACTGGTCTATCCTGATCCTCGGGACCGAGGCCCTGAGCCAGACCCAGATCATGAAGAGGATGTAGACCTTGCCCATGAACCATACCTCTGGTGGTATGTACTCGAGCAGTACACCATTCCAGCCTCCGAAAAAGAGGAAGACAGCCAGTGCACAACCAACATAGCCGCGAAGGTAGGCGACGAACATGATGAGGCCGAATCGGATACTTCCGAATTCGGTCGTCCACCCTTCAACTAATTCGGCTTCTGCCTCTGGAAGATCGAAGGGAGTCCTCTCTACCTCGGCCAGCATGCCGATGATGAAGATGAAGAATCCCAAGAAAGATGGAATGATGAACCAGATACTCTGCTGGGCATGGACTATCGTGGAAATACTGAGGGAGCCAGCCATGAGAACGACACCGACGACCGAGAGCATGAGCGGGATCTCGTAACTGATCATCTGGGCCGCGGAACGCATACCGCCAATAAGACTGAACTTATTGTTCTGGGACCATGCGGCCACGAAAATGAAGAAGGGAGCCAAAGTGAATATGGCAAAGATCATGAAGACCCCTCCCTGAACATCGGCCATGAAGAAGCGGTCGCTCATTGGTACGAGAGCCAGCACGGTTACGGAGGATCCAATATACAGGACAAGGGACATGGCATAGACAAAGCGGTCTGTTCCCTGAGGATGGATAACCTCCTTCAGGAAAAGTTTCAACCCGTCGGCCACGTTCTGAAGTAGACCAGCAAAGCCAACCTCTGTAGGACCGCGACGGTCCATTAGCCTTGCGATGAACTTCCTTTCCACCCATATCATCATGACAACGTTCAAAAGGGCGATGACCATGATAAAAGCGCCCATACCAAGAACAACATAGGCGTGTATCGCTGTATCAGCTATAAGGAAATCCAATTGGGACGGTACCCATTGGTCTATCCAGCCTATGACCATGGTGATGAAATATTCAATGAATTCATAGAGATCCATGATGGTTCCTCCATTCTCTCTCAGTCGCACACTTCCCAGATATACAGGGATGCGCGTGTCCCGATATGAAAACACCCATATCAAGGTTTGTATCGTATAGTTAATGAAATGTATATATTTTCAATAACTGGTTAATGATTGATTTAAGGAAAATATACATGAAAATATAGCAAGTTTGGATAAAGGGGATGTATGAATTAGCAGTTATGCGCGGAATCGCAGACCTATTTGTTTATCCTATCCACATTCCGATAATTATCATAGAAGTCTGGTACCCCGCCCTGGAATATGGAAAATCCACTGTATGGCTCACGGTTGGTTATGTCTCCCGAGATACTGGTCTGCATTATCTTCTCGACCTCTTTGACATCCTTTGTGTGTCCAAGGGCCCACATCAGTTTTGGCAGGGCGGCCTCGGGGAGCAGGTTCTTGCCCTCGATCACGCCTCGGGCCAGCATGTCACGGCCAGTCTCGTACACCCGCAAGTGGGAGAATCCGAACATGGGCTGAACGACTATCACGACGGGAATTTCCTCTTCCTGTGCCCGATCCAATGCCTCGTACATGGGCTTTCCCACGTGGCCGAGTCCGGTACCGATCATGACTATTCCATGATAGCCCTTGTCGATGACCGCGTGCATGACATCCGCCTCCATTCCGGGATAGAAGTACAGCATGGTCACCCGCTCATCCATCTTGGTGTCCAGGTGGAAGTCCTCCCTCGGGCTACGAGGGCGTACATCTTTCTTGAAGAAATTTATTTCTCTATCTCGGATCTGGCCAAGGGGAATATCACTGATGGTCCTGAAAGTATCGCGTCTGGCACTGTGCATTTTACGAACACGGGTGGCCCTGTGAATAAGGTCATAATTGTCACTGGTGGTCCCGTGCATGACGACAACTACCTCTGCCAGGTCGCCGTAGGCAGCCAGGGTGGTGGCGTTCATCATATTTATGGGGCCATCACTGGATGGGCGGTCACTGCTTCTCTGTGAGCCCACGATGACCACTGGAACTGGCAGGTTCTGGAAGAAGTATGATAATGCCGAGCCAGAGTATCCCATGGTGTCGGTGCCGTGACCGATTATCACACCATCAGCTCCGCCTTCTATTTCTTTGGCCACTGCCTCAGCGGTCTTTATCCAGTATTCTGGGCAGAAGTTCTCTGAAAGTATCTTATAAAGTGTCTTGGGGGTGAGGTTGCAGATATCGATCAACTCGGGAACTGCCGAGAAGAGCTCGGATGGAGTGAAGGCCGGCAATACAGCTCCTGTTCGGTAATCCAATCGGCTGGCCACTGTCCCTCCCGTACCCAGTAGGGTGACATTCGGCAGGTCGGGATTTATTGGGACCACCTTCTCGGGTATCTCATAAGCCCCAGGGTTGTAGCCTATCTCTTCAATGGCGGCATCCTCTGGTAATTGGATCCCGATATTGTAGCCAGTATCCACCTTCATTGAGATATAATCATCAGATGTGTGAACTGATCTTGGGAGGAGTACACCTTCATAATGGGAACCATCCGTCTTCTTCACACGTATGACGGACCAGGTCCTTATCTTCTCCTGAACAAGGCGGTCCAGTAATGGTCCTCGGTAGCCGTCCGGGGGCTGGTATTCTTCACTCATCTACAGCATCCTCCATTGGTCGGCCATTGATCTGATGGTTTGTTCTCCTTGTCCTTTTCATTGTTATGGCATATCCATTTGGCAATTATCTTATCATGATTTTCTTTGGAAGCCATGCAAAGTTCCTTCATCATTGGCCGGAGGTGTTTTCTCGGGATCTTATTGGACATGATATTTCCAGCAATGCTTATGGTGGTGAAGTGGGAAATGCCTTCTGGATCCTTGCCCTTTCTTCTCAGCCATCGGGGAATTTCAATGGTCAGTTGAACTGCCAGGGAAACAGGGGCTTTGATCTCATCGACCAGTTTCTGAAATATGGGGACCTTCTCATCCCTTATTAAAAGCTCCAAATTAGTAAATGATAATCCTACTGCCTCATATTTTCTGAATAGTTCCATGGGCCTGGGTGCGATCTTCTTCTTGACGACCTCGAACTTCTCCATGGGGTAGGGTTCCGGTGGTGTGTCAGTATCCGGGTAGAGTCTTCCTTTTCCGTGAATAACTCGTAGGAACTCATTATTGCCACTGTGCAATACCCGGCGGGTCTCCTGTGGCACGCCATCGAAGGCCTGCTTGCACCTTTCTATGGATATCTTCATAGTGTGAAGGACTGGTTTTTCGGGACCCATGGCTGCGATATATCCATCACCTGGTTCCAGAGATAGAACTTCCCTTATCTCATTGTCCTTTCCCTGAGTGATCAGCAGGTCCTTGGTGCCCCTTCTATTCAGCACTGAATTCTCACTGGCCTCTCCCGAGTGGAACATATTGTAATAGTGAATTCCGGTGATCAGATTGCATTTTTCAAATATTTCAAAACCAAAGTCCTTGCCTGGTTGGATCTCGGTGTTCAGATATTCCTCAAAGCCCGGAAGCCGGATGCAGTATGCTTTCTCTCCCTCTCCCAGATCATCGAAGAGGTGGCTGATATCAATGTAAGTGTGCTGGAACTTCTCTTTCTCCAACTGTGAACTGGCTAACTGTATTTGGATATCGATGAGAGCCTGTTGCCTGCAGACCTCATGAGCACAGTACTTGGGAAGCAATCCCAGATCCTGGACACCTTTCAATTCAGCTCGATCCCCACCGGTTATGGAGATATTGACATCCTGCCTTGCCACTCCGATACCACGCTTGGCCAGTATTGTGGTTCTGAGGTTGAGACCTATCATTCTGGCAGTCTCCACCAGGGTCTCGGGGTCATCCACATCCAGGTGGTCGGTGATTATTTCAGTAAGCGGCACACCCAGCCGGTCTAGATTGTAATAAACAGTTCGACCATTGTCCTCGGTCTTGATCTTCCTGGCCGAGTCCTCCTCGATCAATATATTGGTGATCTTGACCTTCTTTCCAGATCTCAGTTCAATATGGCCGTCCCTCGCGATGATCATGGTTCGCTGGAAGCCTGTGGTTATCGAGCCATCCAGGTACTGCTTGCGATTGATCACCACCTCCTCGGACGGGGATGTACAATTGAACAGAGCTGCCAGATGATAGCCGCTGTCCACGGATTCCATATCCAGCCAGAAAGGAGGTGTCTCATCCATTTCGTACGTGCACACATGGTCGTCATTGCCATGATAGATGACCAGATATCCCTTCTCCACCTCGACCAGCATACCTGGATCGAAATCCCCCATCTCTCCCATCACTGCCCTGAAGCGCCTGTGGAAGGTGAATTGAGGATGCTTCTGAAGATCGGCATCCAGATCGGCTGGACAATGGCAGAACAGCTTGCGCTTGGACTTGAGCTGATGATGTATCTCGAGGCCCGCCTTGAAGCCCATTTTCTGGTAGTCGATATTGTCTGGGTCGATCATTTTCCTCACTTTTTGCTTGTTGGTTGATTGCCCTGAACAGAATCGAACTGCTGCCTGAAGGTGCAAGACCTTCTGTGCTAACCTCTACACTACAGGGCTATTGTGATTGTTTTCTTATTTTGCCCTGGAGCAGCACTACAGGGCTATTTTGAATTGAGCCCGAAATACTGGTTTCGATATATAAAGTCGTGGTCGATGAGTTGCCAGATACTGATAAAATTACCTTATACTCCATTACACTAAAGCTCTTCCAGGGCCTTTTCGGTATTGGTCACCCACCCTTTCATTCCCGTGGACTCGAAAGCCTCTTTTGCCTTGATCAGAATTTCTCTGGCCATCGAGAGGTTTCCGGTCATTTTCAGATAGATACCATATTCAAAATCCAGAATGGTCAGTAGATTCATGTCACCGACCTCGGAGAGGATCTCTTTCGCGATATCGAATTCACCTTTCATACAGTCTAACTTGCCTTCATCCCGGAAGATAATGGCCCTTATGAAATGAGAAAAACCCTCTTCCCTTTTGGCCCCGATCTCCTTCGACAAGGCTAGAGCTTCGTCTATCCATTCGTGGGCCTCCTCAAATCTTCGGGCTTTATAATGAGATTCTCCGAGCCCGCTCAAATTGTAGACCAGGATCTGTTTATCACCGATCTCCCGGCATATTTCGACACTGTCCAGATGGCATTGGATACCTTTCTCTATCTGATCAATATCGGGATAAATATATCCAAGGCTACTGAGCGCCCAGGCGATGCCGTTCCTGTCACCTGCCTGTTTATAAAGCTCCAGACCTCGGAGATGATAATCCAATGCCTTATCGAAATCTCCGCTTGTGTGATAGGAATTGCCGATATTGTCCAGAGCTGATGCCAGTCCTGATTTATTTCTGATGCGCTCCTCGTACTCCACGCCCTGACAGAAATAATCCCGTGCTTCTTCCAGACGGCCGGTCTCCATGTACACGACACCGATATTGTTGATGGTGTTGATCCTTCCTTTGACATCACCTATCTCCTCGCGGATCTTCAGAGCCTTCTCATAATTGGCCAGTGCATTAGGATAATCACCTCTGAACCAATGAACCATGCCAGTGGTGTGGTGGACCAAACCAACCTCCATGGTATTACCCTCTGCAGAGATATTCAGTGCCTGTTCGAGTATCTTCATGGCCTCATCGAATTCACCAACTCTCATGCGCGTCCAGCTCATGATGGTGAGAAGCTTGCATCTATCTGGCCCATGAGTATCTCCAAGCATGTTCAAACCTATTTCGGCCTCCTTTCGGCTCAGCTCATAATTGCTGTTCTTCTCCAGAGCCTCGGCTGTCTTGAATATGAGTCCAGCCGTGATCTTGATATCATCCGTGAGTTCACGCGCCTTCCTGAAGCTCTCTATGGCCCCCTCGCATTCGCCCATCAATACACGAACATCGCCCAGATTTTCATGAAGTCTCAGAAGCTTTTCCACGTCATCCAGCATCGTTTCGGCACTGGTGTAAAAACGAATTGCCTCTTCATTAGCATACCTGCTCTTGGCCTTGTCGCCAGCCATTAGAAGATAATTCCCGGCCCTTCGATCCCCGGATTCCAAAAAATGATGAGCCAGCTCCTCGACTATCTCGTTCTCACGATCACGGTAAAGCTCGAGGTAGCTTTCGGCCACTATCTTGTGATATTCACTGCGTAGCTCGACATTGATGCCATTGTACAGGACTTCGCGTATCTTGCTGTGGTCGAACCAATATTTCTTGTCGCCAGAATGTATCAGTTTGTGGGCCTTCTCTATCTCACCGAGATTCCTCAAAAGATTTATGCGATTGATGTCCAGTGTGGTTCCCACAACGTCACTGCCGAATTCCTCACCAATAACACTGGCACATTCCAGGATATCCTTCTGTTCGCGCAAAAGACGGTTTAGACGGCGGATGACCACATCATAGATCTTTGAGGGAAGCTTCAATTCATCCATTGACTGGCTCAGCTCCCAGGTCCCATCTTTTTCCAGAAGAGAGCCTTCCTCCGCTAGCAGCTTCAATACCTCCAGAATGAAGAATGGATTACCCTCGGTCTCTGTGAAGATCCTATCCGTGAAATCTTCCTGCCTTTGGAAGCTTCCAAGGGCTTTCTCGATCACACTGGCTGTGTCCTCTGGGCCGAAGCGCTCTAGCCTTATATCAGTGAAAAGCGACTCTCGACTCATATTTTGTAGCGTGAGTTCAAGGTGATGCGGCATGCCCTCATTGGAACCCATAAGGTCCTCCGGACGATAGGTGGCCAGCAAGAGTATCCTATCTTCTCTCGTGTTCCTTGCAAGATAGTGAAAAAGATTGAGCGTGGAAGGGTCTGCCCATTGGATATCATCGAGGAATATGAGAAGTGGCGAAGTACTGGCCACTCGCTGGAGGCCTATCAGAACAGCATCGTACATATTCTCCTGCCGGATCCTTGGGTCGTCGACGATGAACGTGCCTTCGTATTTTTCAGAATCTATGAACCAGAATATCTTGGGGTCAAGCCAGGATACTTTAGAGGCTTCGATAATATCAGGGTTGAACTTGCCCTCGATGTCTCCAAGAATTCGCCTCATATCCTCTATTAAAAACTCACTTTCGCCACCTTCAATGACAATGGCCAGTGTCAGCCTACCTTTGGATTGTAGTATGATCTTGTAATTGGCATAACCGATGGTGTTCAGTCCTCCGGAATCATCCTGTCCTATCATCCCTAGCGAATCATTGACGAAGTTTCCGACGGCTTTCAGCATGGAGGCGAAAATATCAGCGTCGAGCTCGGTCTCCGTACGCTCGGCCTTTGAAATAAGAAGGCCAGCATCATTCATCAGATAGGCTGAGATGACCTTTGGCGGCGGCTCGTAGGATAGAAGATTGAGCATATTCGCGCCTCTAAGCGCTTCCTTCACCGGCATAAGTGGTTCCAGGCTCTCGGCCAGACACCAGCCTTGAATGATATTCGCGCCTCTGTCAGCGGCCTCCCCGATGATCTCGGAAACAATTCGTGTTTTGCCTATACCCGCTTCGCCGGAAATGAGTATTGTGGAACCATGGCCAGCAATTGCTTTATCGAGGCTGTTTTTCAATAGAGAACATTGCTCTTCCCTGCCTGTGAATTCAGGCTCTTTCAATCCTAGCTCTTCCAAGGTTTAACCCATCTGAACAATACAGACAGAATAGAAAAAACTTATGATAGCATCTCATCCAACTATTTCTTCAGGATTCGGTGAGTATCTCATCGACCGCCCTTCTCAGCCCACCGTCACCCTCGGCCAGCTTGAATTTTAATCCGACACGGGCCGCGGCTTCCTCATCGCTCTCAAAATCCCCGATGAACCAGGATTTGGAAACATCAATATCATGGAATTCGATCGCCCTGTCGAACATACCAGGCTCGGGTTTTCGGCAAGTGCATTCCTCATGAGGCGCGTGGGGGCAGAAATAGATGGAATCTATTCTTCCTCCGGCTTCCCTTATAGCATCCAACATGTGCTCGTGGATGACCTCTAGTTCATACTCGGTCATGAGCCCACGGTTTATGGCAGACTGATTGGTGATCAATATTATCTTGAGATCACTGGCGGCGAGTTCCTTGATGGCATCCTTCACGCCATCAAGGAATTCAAAATCCTCCCACTTGGTGACATAGGAACCCATATTGAGGCGGTTTATCACGCCATCTCGGTCAAGAAAAACAGCCCTAATCAAGGTTATCCATCTCCTCTTCCCTGATGAGCGAGGTTACTAGATGGTCCACCATCATGTGCATGTCCTCGATCTTCTGCATATAGTGA
>JAGLQE010000189.1 GCA_023137005.1 Thermoplasmata archaeon | reverse complement strand
CATATACAATGGATTCTCCCTGAACATAATTCATCCACCCAGCCATCTTATTCCCACCTATGGGGATCTCGAGGTGGGATTGTACGTGCCAGACTCACTGCACACGGATGATAATTCAACCTGTTATGTTCTGGTCACTGACAATGATATTCCGGTTGATAATGCACATGTCGAGGTCCAGACCAGCTTTGGGATCACCCTGGTAGGGGACACGAATACTGAGGGATGGGTGGAGTTCGATCTCTATGTTCCATTCATAGAGGGACAAGTATTGTTCAATGCCATCGTGACGAAGGATGCTGATAATGGTGGCGCTGTGAAAGAGTCCGTTATAATATCTGACAAGCCTTTCGCACATCTTTCTCTATCGATCCAGGATGGAGTGATCCCTGCCTCATCCTCGACCCTTATCACGGCAAAGGTCACCGATAGAGATGGAAATCCCATGCAGGGTGTGACTGTGGATCTGGATGATGCGATATTGTTCGGAACAACAGATGTTACCTCACCAATTACGGATGCCAGTGGTGATGCGTTCTTCAATTACACTGCCCCATCTACAAACCTGATACAAAATCAACACAAATTCGACATCTTCAAGGCCACCATATCTGTGCCAAACACACTGATCCCAGAGGTACAAGAGGCATCTTTGATAATCGGTGTGAGCAATCCAAACTATGACTGGCTACAAGTGGATGTCATTGGTGTGTCAGAATATGTCATAACTGGCAATGTGGCTGGTACACTCGCCTTGAACACAGATGTACAGGTAAGGGTTCTCGACCAGGATGGAACTCCGATCATGGGGCAGGGGGTGACCATTCAATTAGATGCTAGTGTGGCCACAGCAAATGCCGAGGTGCTCTATACGGATGCTCAGGGAATGGCCAACTTCACACTGACAGCTGTTGATTGGAATGTATCAAAAAACACGATAGTGACCTTCAATACCACAGGAGCCTACTCAACAACAGATCAGTTCCTATTATTGAATCACAATGAAACCGATGCTGGAACCTATTATGCTGCAGATATTGACTTCACCGTCATGGCTGATCACAATTCACAGATAACAGCCACTGCGACAGTATGGGATCAGACAGGAGCACCAGCAGTAGGTGTACCGTGTCAGTTCTTTATTCCACCCACAGCTCAGGGCATACCTGCGATATTCCAGGGAGGCGATGAGTGGGGCTTCTACGAATATAGTAGCGACTTTGACATGGGTGATTATGCAAGTTACCTCGGCAGTTGGTACAGAGATAATGCCACAGTTACAGATGGCTCAGGTCAACTTGTGGCAACCATAGATACGTCCTCATTTGTCGCGGACAGTCTTATCCCACTACAGTTTGGAGTGGGAGGCTATGGGGTTGCAGAGGGTTTCAACACTTCCGCTAATAACTGGTGGTGGGAATGTCCATACACCTGGGGCTACCCACCTTCATATCCTCCGATGACAGATGGTGCAGATGGCGAGTATTACTGGCAGAAAGCTGATTTCACCCTGACCGACCTTGGGATCCTGAAAAGAGCCAATATAGCGGTTCTAGCTAGTGTAGAAACGGACAGTCCATATATCTCGCCAGAAGACCCATCAGTTAACATATCCATGACATATCAGAATGAATCCGGGGTATTGATCGGCTCGAATGTCGAACTCTATGAGGGTACAGCAAGCCCTTCCTCCCTGGATAATAACATTACAGACATATTGGGCAAGCATAATTACACCTATGATGCTGTAGCCAGTGGATATGATCTATTTGATGCGGGGATAGGATTCACCTCCATGGTCAATGATCCAGAATATGCTCAATTCCCCTTCAACTTCTATACCCCATATCTGTGCATTGACCCCGACCTTCCATTCATGATCGCTGAGCCAGATAGGAAATTGATCAATCCAAGTGAATATGTTGATTTCACGATCAAGCTCACGGACATCTATGGTGATCCATTGACAGGAATCTTGGTCAATACGGATTCTGGGTCTAATATCACAGATGCAAATGGAGAAACAGTGATCTCAAAGAACATTACTGGATCTGGGATCGTGAATACGACATTCAGTGCTTTCTATGGCGGTAATAATGTGAGCATGGTGGCGGGTGTGATCGTGAGGAGCACCTTTGTGAACGCTGTCCACAACCTCGACAAGGACATCTGGTATCCGACCATCCAGCAAGCTATTGATGATGCGGACCCTGGTAATCATATCTGGGCGAGGAGCGGCACTTATCACGAGAACATAGTGATCAATAAGTCCATGACTCTAACTGGCGAGGATATGGACACAACGATAATCGATGGCGGCGGTATCGGAAGTGTTGTGTATGTCTCAGCCGACTGGGTCACTATCACTGGATTCACTGTTACAGGAAGTGGAAGTGACATCTGGGAAGATGCTGGAATAGATCTTGTTAATGCTCAGAACTGCTATATCGCAAATAACATTGTTTCATCGAACAATGGTCATGGCATCAACCTTGACTCCAGCCACTACAACACAATATCTGATAATATCGCAAATTCGAACAACAATACTGGCATCTACCTCGGGGACTCCAACGACAATGTCATAGAAGACAATATAATTTCCTCGAACAATGGTGATGGTATTAAACTCAGGATATCCTATGACAATACAATATCAGATAACATTGTTAGCAATAATAATCGTGGAATCTATCTCGAATCCTCCAATGGAAACACTATAGACAATAACACCATTTCCTTGAACATCAATGAGGGGATATTCATTTACTGGTACTCTAACAATAATATTATCGCCAACAACAACGCATCAAGCAATGGGTTTGGTATTCGCCTATACTCCTCTATCGGCAACCTCGTTTGTCACAATGATATTATCAATAATACCGTTCAGGCATACGATGACAGTGGCACCAACTTCTGGGACAATAGCTACCCCTCCGGTGGAAACTATTGGTCTGATTATGGTGGAGTGGACAACTCCTCTGGATTTGGTCAGAACGAATCAGGGAGCGATGGCATTGGTGACACGCCGTATACGAATATAGAAGGTGGAGCTGGCGTACAGGATAATTATCCTCTCATGGTGCCCGGAGAGATCATGGACGTGACGCCACCCGAGCATTGGAATGAGCAACCTGGAATAGGCGAGACCATTGGTGATCCACTTCCTCTGATATCAGTGCACGTGACTGATGATTCAGGCATCGATGCTAGCACCATCCGACTGTATGTGGATGGGTTCATGGTATTCTATGATCTGATTCCAATTGCAAATGGCTACAGTGTTTCATTCATGCATATAGTTCCATATGTTGATGTAGTGATAGTTAGGATCGTGGCCGATGATATGCATGGAAATCACCTGGACTTCTCCTGGGAATTCGTAATTGACTGCTCGCCTCCTGATGCCTCTAATATGTATCCTGTGCCGGGTAGTTTCATCCCACAACTTGATCCGACTATTTCAGTTGATGTGACTGACCTCTCTGGTGTGGATCTGAGTAGCATAAGACTCTATATCAATAATTTCGCGGTCTGGTATACTGCTTCAGCCATTACAGATGGATATCATATTGAATACTGGCACGAATCAGGCTTCTCAGAGGGAGAAGTGGTAACCTGCAGGATCGTGGCCGATGACATCTCTGGCAATTCCCTTGACTTCACATGGCAATTCACGGCCGGAGTTCCCCCACCCCTCTCATTCGACATTCCACTGTCTACAGGCTGGAACTTTATTTCATTCCCACTCGTTCAATCCAACACTTCTATCCTCACGGTCCTTTCCTCGATCGATGGCCAGTGGGATCGTGCTCTGTATTATGATGCGACCGATGCATCGAACCATTGGAAGTCCTACAATGTGAACTATGCTGGAACTCAGACCTTGTATGATATCGACCATACCATGGGCTTCTGGCTGCACATGACGAATGACACGACCCTCACAGTTAATGGAATATTGCCAGAGAATGTTAATGTCCAACTATATGCTGGCTGGAACATGGTCGGCTACCCTGTACAGGATGACAATAACTACACAGTTGCTGACCTGAAGGCAGATACTGGAGCAGACATTATTGAGGGATTCAACTCTTCAGCGCTATACGATATCTCTCAGCTTCCAGACTCATATGTCCTGAAAAAGGGCGAGGCCTACTGGATACATTTGACAAGTGATGTAGTATGGATGCTGACAAGTGATATGCCAGACCCGGAGGAATTAATGTCGATCACCGAAGAAGATGTATCACTATCTGAGGATCATGGACAATATCTTGATGCAGAGGAAAATATCGAACCGAGCCTCAATGTCCAAAAAGAGTGGGGCGGCCGAGTGGCATTCAATATATTCCTTACATTTGCATTGATCCTTGGGATATGCATGTTCATAAGAAGGAGGAGCAGGAAGTATTTGTCATAACCGTACTTCCACCCACCTCTCCTCTATACCCTTAAGTAGGGTTTACGATATTTCAGGTCGCTATGTTGAGGGGACTGGATATTTCCGAGATCGAAAAGGCTGTTTTACAGACCAGATCAATGATAGAGGAACCTCAGAGCAATGGATCCCCCATGGACGATAGCTCGGGCACCCTCAGATTGGCCAGCATAGATAAGGAAAATGGTTTTGTCAAGTTCCAGAAAGCCGAGAATCAGGGCATATTCACGGGCGTGGATGGTGGTAATGCGATGATCCTGGACGGCTACACGCTCTTCAGCGTCTCAGGTATCAGGGCCGGAAGAGCGGTCTTCATTGACAGCAAGTTCTCCCCGGAAAAAACTCCCCGGCCAGATCTAAAATTGATCAGCCTTTCCCCCTCCAATCTGGAGAATGTGTATACTGGATATTATCAGGATATCGTCGGAGAGGGGCCACAGGACATTCCAAGGACGATCGAGGAGGGGATCGGAAGGATACGCACCCTCATGGAATGGCAGGAAGTTATCTCGACCTCGGAAGACATGGAGGAAGGAGGAGTGCTGGCCTTTGATGGTTCCCTGTGGGCGGGTATCAAGGGCTCGGAGGTTTTACTTCAGAGATTGATAGACCTGTGCAGAGATAGGAAAATCATGCTCTGCGGGGTGAGCAAGAGAAGCGCGCTGGCCTACAATGGAATGCCCGCGATCCCAATGATCCAGACACTTGGAGAAGCACTGGTCCCCGGCTCTCCCTGGCACTTCAAACTGGATATAGAGGGGAAGCAGGACAAGCTATTCGGAGATCCCTATGTCCTATCACTGGCCAGCAGATCGAGGTTCGTATTCAAGGTGGACATCTCACTGCCCGAAGGTGTGGAGCCAGAGGAATTGTTCGCAAGATTGGCTGGATTTTCCAATGACCCGGGGTATCTGGGTTATCCCTATCCACTGGCCAAAGCCCACAATATCGTGGCCTTCAGCCGGACGGAGATAGAGAATATCCGACATCTGATGGAGCGTGAGGCCGCCAAGTCGGGAATGAACATGGGGAAGTGGCATCTGTCCTTTCAGAACTTTCATGATGTATTGGATGGAGGAAGATAAATGACAAATGATGAGGTAAGAATGCTGGGCCGGGTCATCGGCCGTGACGTGACCGAGATACATTTCAGATCCTTCAAGGACGAGGACATATTCCTGGGAGAGATCCTCATCGGCCAGGATGGATCTACAGGCCGCAGGTTCCTTTTGAGGGTGATAAATATCATGCACGGCGTGGAGGCCAGGGAAAGTGACTGGGCATCCCGGGCGGCAGGAAGCATGATGGACATGGATGGTAGGGATGAGGATTTCAATATCTATGATGAAGATAGACGTCTATACAATGTGGCTGTCTGCGCGCCATTGGGCTACCTGGAGGATGGGAAGTTCAAGAAGCCGAAGACCATTCCGGCACATTTCTCCAAGGTGAGACATGCTGGCCCGTCGGATTACGAGTTCCTTAAAAATTATCTGGGAGACATGAAGATAG
>JAGLQE010000188.1 GCA_023137005.1 Thermoplasmata archaeon | reverse complement strand
GGCTCACACACCATGTACAAGAATGGAGTGCCGGTATCCGAGCATAATGAGATCTGGAATGAACAGGTCTTCTCCAATTCATTTGATGTAACTGATGAATTTGTTCTATTCTCATCAGGTGGGGAAACAACAGCTTCCCTGGCATATGGAGATGTGGCAGAGGATATTGTAGCTGGCAGTTGCACATTATATTTTGATGGAACACCGATCGTAGAGGGTATCGATTATACCTTGAACCCAAGCACCGGGGAGATCAATTTCATGTCTCCACTGCTTGCAGGCACGGTTGTCACTGCAGATTATACTTATTATTATTCAGATCTCACAGAAGTGTGGCTGGATCATGGAGAGGTGTTCCCAGGGTTCAGGGAAGTTGGCAATATGATGGGCTATGTAATAATGAAAAATGGATTTGCACAGGACACCTTTGATCTGGAGGTCAATGAATCAACTGGAAAGATAACTTTTTTCAATCCTCTGGAATACGGTGACCTCATTGTGGCATATTACCATTATGGCTCTTATGAAATTGACTTGATCACTGGTTATGTTACTCTTCTCGATATCCTTGATTTGAGTCTGGGCGACACTCTGGTATTCAATTATTCATATATTGGAACCAACCATCTATTTGACACTAAGACACTATCTGCTCCATCTGATTATTCTGTGACCACCAAATCTGGAGATTGGAGATATTATTACACAACTGTGACCGATCCTAAGTTATTTGGACTGGACAATACTAAATTTGTGATCGAGACCGAATGGCTTGGTCAACAGACCGATATCAATACATTCGCATTTGGACAAGTGGCGGACAATGTCAATCCGGCTTCAGGAGATCTGTTCCCATCTGATAGATACGGCCCCTACGGCATGCAGAACAATGGCGGTAGCCTGGAAACCCTCGGATGTTTCACCAGCACGGGTGTGCCTTGGGAGTATGCCACGGCCAATATCACTACTGGTTTGAACATAATCGCAGTGCATATGACCTGGATGGACGGTTCATCCAATATAGAGCCCTTCAATGGTCTGGTTGGCAAGTTCGCTCTGGATAAGGAAGAGGTCAATATCGTCACCAACAGCCTTACCGGGCAGGTGGACCTCTCATGTGTGTCAAGTATTGACCTGCAGGGTGTGGATGCCGAGACCTTTGGCACGGAAGTAACATACTACCAGGATATGGTTGTATGGCAGGATGAACAGGATTGGAGCCTGTTCGATTCATTCGTGGAACAACTGGCCTCTGGAAATACCACCGTGCCCATCGTATTGAGTGATTGCGCAATGATCACTGTGCATATCGTGGGGCAGGCTGATACCACTGATCTGGACCTAGCCATATTCTATGACATTAATAGAGATGGTTATACACAGGCGGATGAGTTCATAGTCATGGGTGCTGATTTCGATGCGGATGAGACTGTGACCATATTCTCACCAGTGGACGGGCCCTACCTCATCAAGGTATTTGGCTTCGGCCTGATCACAGAACCCGCACACTATGATATGGAAATATTGATATCATCTCCAGGGATCTCACCCTTTTACATTACCAATATGGATCATGGTTTCCTACCTGAGAACACTTTCAGGAATTTCAACCTCGCCTGGGATTTCCTGGGAAGCACAGAGGATGGATATCAATATGCAAGACTGCACAATGGTCCTATGGGTACTGGCCCCATTGGGTCTATCAGATGTTTTGACATTCCTGTGAACCTGCTGCTCGATAGGGTCCTGCCCGAGATAGACTCATTGTCGCCGGCACATGATTCAATAGGGATCGATCCCATGCCCATCATCAGTGCGAATTATTC
>JAGLQE010000187.1 GCA_023137005.1 Thermoplasmata archaeon | reverse complement strand
TTCCTATTACGTATCATTATGGCTGATTTTTTTAATGTAAAATGCCATTTTAGGCACGAATTTCGTCTAATTATGCATAACGATTCACAACTAATTTCACAGCGTTAACAATATTTATATATACCTAATTAACGATAATGATATAACCAAGCAATAATGAGACAAGAAGCCCCTATTGAGATCTCAGGGGTGGAGAAAGAGGTGAAAAAAATGAAAAATCGATCGATAATATTAGCAGTATCAGTTTTCTGCGTCGGTATAATGATAATGCCTTATACGGTATCATTGTTCGGCTCCCAGCATGACTGGGTAGATGCAGCTAGTGTGGATTGTGCAACATGTCATACAGACATAACCATACCGTCTGTGGCACTAGAAATGCACGAGACACTGACTGGAGCATCAGCTCAGGACTACTGTAAGAGCTGCCATCAGATAAGTACTGCTGGAACCAGTGACGGTGTCACGGGTGACGGCGGTTTCGATGATGAGCATGCCGCAGTGACCGTAGAGTGTTTGGACTGCCATGGTCAAGTTGGTGCAGGGACAGGTCCCGATGTGTACTTCGATGCCGGAGATTCCGGTGGCGCATACATTAACATAGCCACAGAGGGTCACTCGGCCTTTGTCGGAAACCTAACCGCACTACAGGGTGCATGGACTGCAACCGAGCTCGCTGGAAACAACGAGGCTTGTATCTCATGCCACACAACCATCACCATAAACCCAACCTTCACATATGGCGCGACATCAATGGATATCGTCGCCGTTGAAGACAACGCCGGTGACTGGACTGTGACATTTACACCACAGCCATAATCGTGATGTAAATAGAATGAAGAAGAAGGCTCTGTCCTTCTTCTTTCCCTTTTCCTTTTTTGATATTTATTTTGATAACATTTATATCACTGGAAGACAATGGAAGAAATACCATGATGGTTAAAAAGGAAAAACAGATGATGGACGAAAAGGTCCAGGCCAATCTGAGGAACAATATCTTCTTTGTAGCCTCGTCTCTGATGATAGTTGCGACCATCATCATCCAGAGCCCTCTCATAGTCTTTTCTCTATTCCTTTTGACAGTTCTGCATCTGGCACATCATTCCAAGGCCAATGGGAATGAGGCTCCTAAGTCCTTTTTCAAATTCATAATGGCCTCCCGAAAGAAGAAGAGGATAGCCCGGCTCACAGAGATGAGGATGAATCGGATCCGAGGGAAACTGTACCGCCCCAGGAATTTCATTCTCTTTGTTCCTCTTATAATATGTATTATCGTATTGTATCTATTCCTATCACACACTATATTCTTCGCAGTGGTCACATCGGACAGTATGAGCCCCACTTTCAAAACCGGAGATCTGCTTCTAATGCAGGGTCACGGATATGATCTGGAGGAAGAGGACATCATCATGTTCAGCACCCCTGAGATCGAGGAATTGGTCATACACAGGGCGGATACCATCACCGAGACTGGTATACTGACCCGTGGGGATGCAAAGAACCAGACTGACAAGTGGGTGGTAGACCCTGAAAATGTAAGGGCCGAGGTCTTAGATTTCAATGGCAACCCCATAGTTCTCAAGAACTCAGGCTGGTATTTCATTGATAATGCTCCGGAGAACAATGCTCCCTTTTCTGAGGAACTACAATTCACTTCATTGATGATGTTGACATTGAAAGATCTAGGCATGATAATATTCATTCTGGCAGTGGCGATGTATCTTATATTCACGGCCAGGGACATTAAATTCGCTTCAGCAGTGAGGCGCAGATGATTGGTAAAGGTTTAATATTGTGATATAATGAAAGGGCAGGTCATATGAAGAACTTGGAGAAGATCGAGGAGTTCAAGAAGATCCTGAGGGACAGGAAAGGTCTCTGGGAGTGCGGGGAGAGTCTGGATAATGGTGATTTTATCGGCTCCATCGAGTGCTTTAACACTTATCTGAAAAAGAACTCCAAGAATGTGGAGGCCCATTGTGGTAAGGCACTGGCTATCTTTGATTCTGGCGAACCGGACCTGGCGATAGAGGCCTTGACCGAAGGCCTGAAGCTTGATCCTGTCCATGAATATGGACTACTCATCAGGGCTGAGATATTGAGGGACCAGGGCAAGCTGGAATTCGCATTGAAACTCTACGATAAATTACTGGTAAAAGCCCCATTAGATACGAATTATCAGAAACATCAGGCCGAGTTACAGGCTGAAATAGAGGTAAGTAATGGTAATGGAAAAGCTGGACCGATCAGCAAGCATGAAACTGAGCTGATGACGAGAAAAACTCCAGTTCCAGCCCCAGCTGTAAGCCCTCCTTCCGATGCTGTGGTAGAGGAACCTCCTAAGCTCGCCCCTGAGCTAGAACCAGAACCAAAGATCCATGAGGAACCAGAGATCTCTGAAATCCCTGAGACTCCAGAAGCACCTACACCCATGAAAGAGGAAGAAGAAGATATACCCCCGTCAAGAGGGACGGAGGTCTTCGAAGAGCTGGATGAACTGGAAGGCCTTGACCTGGACGAGATAGACAAGCTCAGTAGCACGGTCGAGGAGGTGGATGACCTTGAGTCCATAGAGGATGATATGGAAGAGCTGTCCGATATGGTCTGCGAAAGTTGTGGTACGATACTTGACTCAGAAAGTGATGTTTGCCAGCAATGTGGTGTTGAACATGATCAGGCCATGTACTTCAGGGGCATCAAGGTCACAAAGGCCTCGGAGGCTGATAAGGACACAATTAACAATTACGAGGAGGATAGATGGTCCTCTTTTGTTGAAAAATCCAGATCAAATCGCAATCGGACCGTCAGTATGGTTGGTATCTTTTGTATAATCTCTCTTGCCATTTACCTTATATTCATGGCGGGCCTTGCAATATATGATAGTGTATTTGTGGAATTTGACACCCTCGAGCTCATTCCCAACAGCCTAATTTTCATAATGGGTTTCGGAGCCCTGTATGGTGGTATCAGTGTTGCCAAGAACTCCATTGTGTTCGACCATTTCCTAGACTCGATATTCGAGACCGAGATATACCCAAGACTGGAGCCCGCATTGGAAGAAGTGGCCCAGGTACAGGCCCGACTGGATAGTATCGAGGACAAGATGGAAAGGATGAACATGAACATATCCCGTTCCAAGCAGTATCCATCCGCGTCAGAGTTCCCTGCAGTGGCGATATCGAACAAGATAACATCCTTCCTCAAGATGGTGGTCGTGATCAATATCACTATCGGGATCCTGATGTACACCATATCCAATCCCGGCAGGTTCGCTCCATATCTTTTCACCATCATGTTCATGCTGTGGTGGGCGGTCATCACTGACGATTACAAATTATGGAAGAACGCGGTCTCATGGGGCTGGGCCATCATACCTATATTCGCCATCCCTTTCATGTCCATCTTCCTTTACGTGCTCATACCCATAGGCACCCTGATCGGTCTTATAGGCGGATTTCTGATAATCTATGCATATTCTTACTATGCCTGGGTAAGATACTATGTTGAGGGTAAACTCCCCTTTGGCCTTCATGAAGCACAGCTGGAAGAGGAAGATGAATGACCTTTGCGTCTTTATTTAGAGGTGAAAAATGAGAAAGACATATTCCCTTGTTATTTTCCTTGTTCTAATGTCCATGTTCATATCCAGCTCCATCGGACAGACCACGGCTCCATCAATACCTCCTGATATAGCCACTGGCCAGGATCACTTCTTTGTACTCATGCAGGGAGACAACCCAGCGACACCCGAAATAGAATCTGATGGCCATCTCATCATCTACGATGTCATGACCATGTACATTCCCTGGGATGTGAACCGTGTGTATATGCATCATCCAGAGGGCACTGAGTTGAATTATATCATGAATGTGCATGACGCCTTTGGCCAGTATTCCTTTGGAGATTCTGAGTATGATGATTGGTATTACTGGGAATTCACCCCGGATGCCGACAGGAATATCTATGGCTTCAATGCTTCGAATAACAGTGCGGACTACTCCATCAATGGTGTTTATGAGCCATCGGAGCTGAATATCTCTGAAGCTGGCATTGCCCTTGTCCAGAATTCAACTACTTCTGAATATGTATCCGAAAGATTGCCGATAATCATGTTGCATAATGTCACCTCTGTGACTCCCACCTTCGAGAGCCAGGGCAATGTATCCTTATTACTTTCCAATGATGATGGTAATACCTGGATACCGACCTCCAATGGGACGATCACACACTTTCAGGAAGTCAATTCAACATTACGGTACAAGGTTGTGTTTTCTGACGATCCAGTGACATCCCGTATATCGGATATTCGAGTGAATTACTCTTATATCCCCATCACCTCAAGGGCCATCCTGAGGGCGGAATACATCTTATCCAGCGACCATGAGTCACCGGTATTTGAGATCCAGAAGCAGTTCCTGTATGATATAACCGAGATAGATGTTCGACTGTATCATGATCCAGGATTCGATGTATCTTCTGATAATATAACTTGGCTCGAGCATTTTCTGATAGATCCAGCCATCCAGGTGGAGAACAAGACACTGCATCAGGGAATGGCTCCCATAGATTCGCATATCACCATCCTTCTCTTTCCCGAGGCCACCACGGATGATACTACCAATCCATATCTCTACCCCATCGTGATAGTGATCATCATCATTCTACTTACTGGCATTTTAATGTACAGGCGGAATACGGCTAAAGACCCTGAGGAAGAAGAGGCCACCACAGAGGATGATGAGCTAGCCGAGACAGAAGCGGCTACTTCCGGGCCAGATGAAGTAATATCCGGACCCGAGGAAGACGATACTGGCCTTACAATGCAAAAGGCAGAACTGACCTTACAAAAGGATAAGATAATCTTTGCCCTGAAGGCTCTGGATGAGGACCTGGAAAAGGGCGATATATCTCAGGAAGCCTATGATGAATTAAAGGCCAATTACAAGAAAGAGGCCATTATTATAATGAAGGAACTGGATGGATGAACTATCTAATACCAACAGGTCTGGCCACTACCACAATGCCCATCCTCATAACCATTCTGATCGAGAGCGATATCATACATTGTTCCGCCAGTGGGTGTACCGTGCGGGTCGAACCATAGGGCTGCATCTACATGGTATCCAGTTCCATAAGTTCCCTGATAATTCAGACCCTGGCCAGTGAATGCACCATCTCTCTCTAGATTGTGACACCACCAGCAGGGATTATCATTTGAGTGAGCATTCCTTCCGTGATCACCAGTAGGTGGATAGACCGCTGAGTTGCCAAGTACATTTCCAAGAATGTCACCATTATGGCATGTGTATGTTCTACCTTGGCCACTGCAACCAACCGAATTGGCACCTGCGTCCCATGGAAGGTTCGAATATACATTTGTTTCATCTGCCACATTGCCTATATCTGCAGGAGCGTAAATGCCGCCTGGTCCAGTACTTCCAGCCTCAGAAGCTACGCCATTACTGTGACAATACACACTGCTACAAGTTCCTGTTCTCAAAGAGGCCCCTGGTGCATA
>JAGLQE010000186.1 GCA_023137005.1 Thermoplasmata archaeon | reverse complement strand
AGAAATATGCTTGAGGAAATGATAATCGAATATGGTGCGTTCAAGACCGGGAAGTTCACACTGGCTTCCGGAAAAGAGAGTGATTATTATGTGGATCTGAGGGTGGCCATAACACAGCCCGAGTTCCTTCGAGAGGTTGCCAAGGCCATGGCGGCTCATACGGATGATGTGGATATTATCGCGGGGGTCGCCCTGAGTGCGGTTCCCATCGCCGCGGCTATTTCCCTCGAGACCGATAAACCATATCTCATGATAAGGAAGGAGAGCAAGGGCCATGGCACTCAAAAGAGAGTGGAAGGAAAGCTGAAAGAAGGTCAGAAGGTCATGTTCGTGGAGGACACGGCCACCACCGCTGGTAGTCTGATCAATGCCATCCAGTGCGTGAGGGAAGCTGGCGGCATCGTGGAAAAGGCACTGGTCATAGTGGACCGTGAGGAAGGAGCCGCGCAGAATCTATCTGAAGCAGGGGTGAAAATGCACTCGCTGGCCTCCATTGACAGGCTTAGAGAATTGAGCTAAGCACTATCATGTGATAGACTTCCCTTCATTTTTCACTATTTTCAACGGAAACCTTAAAGATAGATGACATATTCGCCCTAATCGGTGCTCCAATGAAATTCATTCTTTTGGAAAAGGACAAGAACAGCATAAAGATCGAGGTCGCCGATGCGGACCAGACCATCATCCAGCCCATAATAGTGGAACTGCACAAGGACAAGAATGTCGAGTCCGCGCAGATATTCCAGAGGCATCCGGTCCTCGACAAGCCTCTCATCTACGTCAAGATGAAGTCAGGCAAGCCAGAGACCGCGATAAAGAAGGCTGTCAAGAGTCTTTCAGCCAACTTCGAGAAGGCCCTTGGCACACTTGAGAAAGAGCTCAAATAATATGATTCAGCCGTCTGGAGCATTTGAAGCAAGTATCGGCCTTGAATATTTTTACACAGATACCGAAGGTCTGGGTGGCAGATTACGGCGTAGTTCAGAGGATTTCCGGGTCATCGAGATATCCGACATGCCACTGGAGGCTCCAGGCAATTACACGGCCGCCATCATAACCTCGACCAACTGGGAGACCAATCGACTTGTCCGGGTCATGGCCAGGAAATTGAGGATCAGCCGTCGCAATGTCATGTTCTGCGGAACCAAGGACAAGAGGGCCGTTACTACCCAGTTATTTGTTTTCCACACCCCACTGGAAAATGTCCAGTCTATGTGGATGACGGATGTGGAGATCGAAAGCGCATATTCGGTCAATAAGCGAGTTAATATCGGAGACCTGTTCGGCAATAAGTTCGAGATAATCCTGAGGGAACTGGCACTACCCATATCCGAGGCCAGGCCAATAGCGGATGAAGCAGCCGCCCAGCTCACGGAACTCGGTGGCTTTCCCAATTATTTCGGTGTTCAGAGGTTCGGAGCCGTGAGGCCCATCACCCACAAAATTGGCCGTCTTATAATCGAGGGCGAGTTCAAGAAAGCTGTGGACTCCTATCTATCCGAAACTGTGGGGGTAGAGAATGACTTGACCATGGAGGCCAGACAACGTCTGGCCAAGGAAGGAAACTATGCCGAGGCCCTTGTCTATTATCCCGATCACCTTGGCTTCGAGAAGGCCATCCTCAATCACCTGGCCATAGAACCCGATGGCTATATTGAAGCACTGCATCAGCTTCCCCGGAACCTTCTCATGATGTTCACCCATGCTTATCAATCCTACATCTTCAACCGTACTCTTAGCAGGAGAATGGAACTGGGCCTTCCACTCAATGTGCCAGTGCCCGGAGATGCCGTATTGAAAATGGACAAGCACGGCTTACCGGACCATAATAACTGGATATTGGCAAATGAAGGCAATATCCCCAAACTTGTCAAGCTGATACAGAGGAACAAGGCCTTTGTCAGCGCCCCCCTTGTCGGCCATGAGACAGTGTTCTCGGAAGGCGAGCCTGGTGAGATCGAGAGAAAGGTATTCGAGGAAGAGAAATTGGAGCAAAAGGAATTCCTCATACCCAAGATGGAGAGGCTGAGTTCCAAGGGCACTAGGAGAGAAATTCTGGCCCCCCTGGTAAACTTCAGTGTCGAGGCAGTGGATGAGGACATTGAAAAGGATGCTGGTCTCAGGTTCAAGTTCGATCTCAATAAAGGGTGTTATGCGACCACGGCGCTGAGGGAGTTCATGCGGTCGGAGAGTTTGTTGGATTATTGATGGTGGGCTTGTTAAGTTGGGTGTGGCAGTGTTTTGTTTATTACGGCCAAAGGATGAAGACCCCCCCGCCCACTGGGCGAGGCTCGCGGAATTCCAGTAGGCACTGTCACTCGCTAGCACAACACTGAGAGTACCCCGCCTCTGCGTCTCTCGCGATTGCTCATTTGTAGATAATGATTTAGATTTTATTTCTACATTGCTGGCTTCCTTCGCAACCTTCGA
>JAGLQE010000185.1 GCA_023137005.1 Thermoplasmata archaeon | reverse complement strand
GGCATCCTTGTCATCTATCACATCGGGGTCTGCATACATCATGACAGCGAGAAATTTAAAATCTGTGGGGTAGGCTGTGACCAATGTGACCTTACTGGCCGCGGGATCATATTCATAGCTATCGTCCAATTCCGCACTTTCTATTTCTATCATTATCCGAGACCCGTTCCTTGTGAATTCATCGGTGGGAGGCACATACGGTGCTTTGAAGGTGGTTCTGAACTTGCCTGTTGAATCCGTATAGCCACTTTCATCAATCAGACTTCCTGATGTCACGTTCAATTTAACAAAAGCATTCTTTATGGGTGCCCTACTAATTGTCCCATCTGGGTTTTTATAAAGACCAGTGACCAAGACTTCCACATCCGCTGTGCTATTGGATTCGATGGCCGAGACCGTGTTCACGAACTTCGCATTGAGCCACTTGCCAGACGGAGGCCTGAGTTCGAGTATGGACCTCCAGTTATAGATGGAACCCGATGACCCTGTTACCCAGCCAACAAACCTATCACTCCTGTAGGCCTCGATATTCGTCCTGAAATATAGAACATCATAGGGGAGGTCATAGGCAATGGATGATTGGGCCTCCAGGATGCATTTCATCTTGATGTCTTCATCCTCGGTCTCCCTGGCCAGATCGATCAGTTCATCAAAGCTCTCATTGGAATAGCCAGGATAACCCTGACCATCCTTGGCATTGTCAGAATGGAAGAAAGCATGTAGGAAATCCGCTGGGTCGCTTCCAATTCGCCAGCCAAGAATATACATATCGAATTCTCTTTGGTCAATTATACCAACAATCGTTCCAAAATCCATGGCTATTGATTCTACATATAAGCCGATATCTTGCATTTGTCTGGCTATCATGGGCCATGGTGATTGGCGTGCACTATAATCGGCCGGTGGACACAACATCTCTATCTTCCCGCCATCGCCATTCCCTATAGGTGTGCCATCTGGATTGAGCCACCAATTACCCTGGCCAGGTTCCTGACTTGGATCTGTGAGTTGGTAGCCCGCCCTCTCAAGAATGTTCTTTGCCTCTGCTGGATCAAAGTCATACTTTGGTATGGATTCATTATACCATTTATCTATTTCAGATATGGGGCCGTTTCCTATTATACCAAAATTATTCAGAATCCTCTGAACAATGGTCTGCTTATCAATACAATGTGCCATAGCCTGGCGTAATGGCTTACCAATATCAGTTCCATTCTCATCATACCCGAATGACCTTCTCTCAGGCCTCATATTATATCCCAGGTAGAAGAAACCTTTCTCTGCGGATTGGATAACACCAAGGTCCGGCTCATTCATTATCTCCTGGACGAAGGTCGGCGGAATTGACCATGCGATATAATCTACATCGCAATTTTTCAGGGCCAGCACCGCCTGCTCCGCTGTCTTGTAGATCTTGAAGACCATGGCCTCGATGGTTGGTTGCTTTGCAATATCTTCTATATCGTATTCCGGGTTCCAGCCATCCTTGTAGAAATGATCCCTGTATGTCACTATCTTGGCACTCACACCCACATTCCATGACTCGAACTTGAAGACCCCGCTTCCAACTGGCACGGGATTGTCCCAACCCAATGCTGCTGCAGGATCCCAAGCCTTGGCATGGTCTATTGTGTAACCTGGATCGCACCAGATCTTGGTATCATCCATTGCCTGGCCAGATGCAGTTGTCCCCCAGATATGATCTGGCAGTAGGAAAACCGATAATGTATTCCTGAAGAAATCTGCAAATGGTGTCTGGAGTTCGAACCTCAATGCGGCTTGCAGGCCATCATCACTCTCGTACACCTTTTGGATGTGCAGATAATGCGTGTCTGTATAATTGGAATAATGTTCTCCGTCCTCATCCATCAGGCACTTGATGCTGGACACCCAGTCCGGTAACTGGCCTTGTACATGGTATGAAAATAAGACATCACGGATGTCCATCTGGGTTCCATCATGCCATCTTACGCCTGTAAAATCATAGAATATCGTGGTCTCCTGCCTGGAGGAATTACTCCATGTCTCCTTTGGAGAATATCCGAAATTCCCGATGGTGCAATCATCCCAGTTTACCACATCCTGGCTTGTTGAAAGATTGGCCGAGCCAACTGCAATGTATGGAACAAGTTCATCTGTATCTGGGTCTGAATATAGTGGGCTCTCATACATGTACCCGACAACATTCCAGGTCCACACATCACCAGCGACCAACGGGTTCAGGGTCTTGACATCATCCTGCATTGCCACGCGGAGAATATATGTGATATCATCGTCTGTTTGGCCAGTACTGGTCATCATCCCCAATGATGATAATAACAGGATGATGCAGATGCCTACTGAGATTACTTTTCCACTAGTTCTCATCTAGTGTCCATCTCCTATTGTTCTGGCCGTTCAATCAATCATCCCATCCATTGCTGGAGGATTTCTCCATTCCCGGAAGGCATGATACATCCGAATCGTAGTTGAAGTACACTGACTTGAGATATACGAGTTCGATGGTGTTACCGGTCGCATAACCCGCGTACTGCACCTTCAATCCCACCTTCTGCATATCCTCATCCAGGTCGGCTGTGTAAAAGTCCTGGCCATTGTCATCCAGTATCCCGAATTCTCCAATTTTGGAGATGGAACCTGTTCCCACAACGTATTTGGTGCCGTCCTCCGGTATTACCTTGTTCATACTCGTTGTCGAGGCCAATGCCATTGTTGCCAGGAAGGCGGCTACTACTATCATGACCAAGCTCACAGATAAAATTCTTTTAATTCCCTTTCTCATATGTTCACCAATTGTGTACACTTTAAGAAATAGTATATAACCGGATTGGTACAGCTTTTTGTGTAATATATAAGCGCATTGGTACGGTTCTTTGTACAAAGAGGTGTACTAGTGGAGTATTTGCGAGGATTCGCAAGGGTTTGTTAAGCCGGGTGTGTATGTGTTTAGGGATAATTTCTCAAAGGATGAAGACAACCCCGCCCGTTGGACGGGGCTTGCGATCTAGCACGTTGGCATTGTCACACTCATCAAAGAATCAACAGGTACCCCGCCCGCAATCATCAATAATAAATGCTTTAGACGGGGCATGTTCAAAGAGTCAATGCCCTGTTCATTTATCGCTTGCTTAAAAATATTCGCGCGAGGGAATTCATTACACCGTGAACGTCATAACACACCGCTCATCGCCCTTGCCCACGCACTCTTCCTCCACGCCAATGTAGATCTTATTGTGCATCTCGCCCAGGAACCCCTCCAGGTATCCCAGGAAATAGGAGTCGATGGGGTAGGTGCTGGTCTTGCCCAGTTCTTTGTGGTATTTGCCGACCGGGAGTCCCTTCTCACTCGTGCAAGTGATGGTGTCGCCCTCAATGTCCATGATCACCTCTCCCCATCCGATGGCCATGGTCTCTGATACCAGGTACTTGTAGATGTTCTCATGGGTATTGAGCCTCTTGGCCAGGCTCTGTTCTTTCATCATGATGTAGAAATTGGCCCCATAGGGTTTGCTTATTCGCTTGAGAATAGAGAGGGCGGATTCGGACATAAGGTTCTCCAGCTCGCTGTAGATATGGTACATGAGCTCGGACCTGGCCCAGATGATGGGCACGTCGTCGTACTTCAGCTCTCCTGTGGAAAAATCCACCGTGGTGTTGCGCTTGTACTTGTCCAGTACATTGGTCACATATTCCTTGGATGGCTCTATTCTCATATTAACTCCTATGGGGATGGGGGTATTAAATCATTCCCAACTTCTGCTTCAGGCTTCGGGAATGGCTCTATTTATCCTTGAACTCTGCTGCTCGTTTCTCGACGAAGGCCTTCATTCCCTCTTTCTGATCTTCGGTCTCGAAGAGTAGGGCGAAGTTCTCTGCCTCTATCTTCAATCCCTCTGCCAGCGTCACGTCAAGGCCCAGGTCTATCGAGATCTTTGAAAGTCGTACAGCGATGGGTCCTTTCTCGCATATCTTGAGGGCCATCTTCATTGCGAAGTCGACCACTGGCTCATTGTCCTGTACAGGTTTTCCTTTCTCATTAAGGACCTTCTCGCCATTCTCATCCATCTTGAATCCTTCAACAACATGCTGGACAAGGCCGATCTCAAGGGCTTCGTCAGCACCGATCATGTCACCGGTGAAGATCAATTCCTTTGCTTTTCCAGGCCCTATCAACCTTGCAAGTCTCTGGGTTCCGCCGAAGCCGGGTATCACTCCCAGATTGACTTCTGGCTGTCCGAACTTCGCTGCCTTTGAAGCTATCCTGACATCACAGGATATCGCCAGCTCGGTCCCGCCACCAAGTGCGAAACCATTGATCGCCGCTATGACCGGCATTGGTAATGCCTGTATGCGGTCGAACACACCCTGGCCTTTATT
>JAGLQE010000184.1 GCA_023137005.1 Thermoplasmata archaeon | reverse complement strand
AAGGCCAGTTTACTCACTACAGACCCGATCGCTATATCCAGGTTGGTGATGTCCTTGGAGGCTCTGAAAACCGAGCCATCATCCTCCACACCAACGATGTTCTGCTTCTTGTACGAGTACCAGTCCACGGTCTTCAGATGTCCTCTCTCCTCGAAGGTGGATGGTTTGATCTTGAGCTTTGACAGGTTGTTCTTGAGACCAGCGTGATCCGTGACAGAGGTGGTTACAAGACAAGATGCCCCCTCCCTCAAGCCCTGGATTATGTATTGGTAGGCGAATATGTATTTCTCGCTGCCAGGCGGTCCCAGTAAAAGGATAGTACTGCCTTTTGGGATGCCCCCTCCCAGTATCCTGTCCAATCCGCCTATCCCCGATGCAATATCGGTCCTTAACCCGCCTTTGAGAATATGCTTGTCGATGCCGAGAGAGGTGAACTGAGATTTGAACTGGCCCTTGATCTTGATCACTACTTTGAATGCTTCCTCATAGGCCTGCTCATCCCCCTTGGTAATGGCCGAGACCGCGATGAGGGAATCAAAGACCTTGGTCATGGTCATCACGATATCCTCTATGGCCCAATCCCTCAGGTCCATGGAGGTCTGACCACTGGCTTCTATTGTAACGCCTTTGAGAATGCCTAGCTTTTCTCCCATCTTCTCCATCTTTTTAATATGAAGCAATATGCTACCATCTTGGGCAAGGGTCTGAAGATATTCAGAGAACAATCTCTCGAAGACTATCGAAGCTTCGGCTGAAGGGTTGTCTGCGGCTATGTACTGCCTCCTATCGTTTATATGAAGCAACAATGGGTTAACTGATAATAAAACTTACTGAATCTGTACCGCGCCTGAATACTGGTTTGGACCCCCTCCATCTCATCTTTTTTACGTGCGCAACTATAAAACCCAACCTCGCATTGGGACTGATGAGGATCCTGCATGTTACTGGAAGAGATGACCACCGAGGAGATAAGGGAGAATGTGAATGAAAGTTCAATAGCCATTTTACCATTGGGAGCAATAGAGGAACACGGCCCTCATTTACCATTGTCCACGGACTGCATCCAACCAGAATATGTGGCTAATAAGGTCGCGGAAAGACTGGGAGCCTATGTACTTCCCATTCTCAAATACGGGCAGTGCTCCAGCACCAAGAACTTCCCGGGAACCATAACCCTCCGGTTCGACACCCTCCGGATGATCATGGAGGATCTGATATCCGAGCTGGTGAGGATGGGATTCAGGAATATAATCGTCTTATCTGGCCATGCTGGAAGAACCCACATGACGGCCCTAAAACTTGCTGGTGAGCTGATATTGGAAGAGCATGATGTGGATATCAATCTCATGATATTATCGGATTATGATATAGCCTACACCATGAACGAGATCGAGATACCGGTCAATGACGGCCATGCGGGTATGATAGAAACTTCCAGGATCATGGCCATACGCCCCGATCTCGTCAAGGGAACTGCCAAATCCCACCACCCTAATTTTCCCCCTTTCATGGTTTTGAAGAATCCGGAGCAATACTTCCCCACAGGCATCATGGGAGACCCACAGCTGGCCACCAAGGAATTTGGAGAAAGGGCGAATGAGGTCATCATCGACAAGCTGGTGGAGATGATCCAGAGAATGGTGATGGAATAAGATGAGAGAGCTGGCCTAATTTGTAAAACTCGTTAGCTTGACCCACTCATTTGCACTAACCAATTGGATAAAAAACTAGAGGGCAGAGTCTATTCACTTCGTTCATAGCCTTGTCCCACTCGTTTGCACTATCCGATATATAAAAAAACGAGTGGGCCGAGGCGGATTTGAACCGCCGATCTTCGCCTTTCTTTAACCAAGCCAATTTTGGCTTGGTCCTGTAAGGGCGACGTCAGAACCCCTAGACCACCGGCCCATCAGTATCCCAGGGATTGAATAAGTTGTATAAAACCCTGTTCCCGCAAGGTTTATCATTATGTGCGATATCACGATTATATCTAATCCATTAAGAATTCGCCAGAATTCCATATGCGAGGGTAGCTAAGCATGGTCAAATTGACCTGCAACCACTGATGAATTTCCAGCGTTTGCGATCAAGGCTAACGGCGATAGACTCAAGATCTATTCCTTAGTGGTTCGCCGGTTCAAATCCGGTCCCTCGCATATTATTTTTTTAGGATTTGAACAAGAATTCCGCCGTAAGACCACCGTATTTCAATTATCTGAACGCAGCGTATTGACGCTGCGAGCTCGGTCTTATGGCTCCTTGATTTGGGAGTTATGACACATGGTCAATCCTCCCAACGGTCCCTCGCATATTATTTTTCCTGATATTCCATACATTAAACCTATATATTGATTCCAATTTATGTTCCACCCGATGACAGTCTTTCAAGGGAAGATCAAGGCAGGTGTCATAGGTGTTGGCTCAATGGGCCGTAACCATGCTCGTGTATATTCCGATATAGGTGTTCTGAATGGGATTTCTGACGTGGACTTCAAGACAGCCAATGAGCTTGCGGATAAATTTGGAACAAAGGCCTTTGAGGACTATCATGATCTTTTGGCCTCGGACATTGAAGCAGTTTCGATAGCGACCCCGACAGCCACGCATTTTCAGATAGCCATGGATGCCATTGCCGCTGGAAAGCATGTACTCATCGAGAAGCCAATATGCTCGACCATTGAGGAATCCCAGAAATTAATAGATGTTGCAAAGGATGCTGGACTGACCCTGGCGGTCGGCCTGATCGAGCGGCATAATCCTGTGGTCAAGTTCGGAAAGGATGCCATCGCGTCCAAGAAGTTCGGTGATGTCGTCACCATCACTGCCAGGCGCGTCAGTTCCTTCCCGGCAAGGATAAAAGATGTGGGCGTGGTCATGGACCTGGGAGTTCATGATATTGATGTTCTCAGATATTTGATAGGTAGCCCGATCAAGAGTGTTTATGCCCTCGGGGGAAAGCAGGCCAATGATGTCTTCGAGGACCATGCGAACATACTTCTGGATTTCGAGGATGGGACAACGGGCTTCATCGAGATCAACTGGCTGACACCCATGAAAGTGCGCAAGCTGTCGCTCACGTGCATGGAGAACTTTGTTGAATTGGACTATGTCACCCAGAGTGCCGTAATATCATCATCCCAGGTACGTGCATTCGACGTTTCCGATATGTCTCACATTCCACTTGAATTCGATATACGCAATATCTCATTGAGAAAGAAAGAGCCCCTCATGAACGAGCTGACAGATTTCCTT
>JAGLQE010000183.1 GCA_023137005.1 Thermoplasmata archaeon | reverse complement strand
ATTTTTCCCAAATGACCCAGAATAGAATATCTCATTGGGGATCTCCTTTTCCACATTCCCCTGGCTCCATATCACGTGTACATCATCTTTGAAGGCTGTTATATCGCTTGACTGGATCTTTAAATTTGCCGAATCCTTGAGACTTACCAAGGTCTCTCTCTCCCAGGTTTCTATGCCGAAGTCAGGTGAACGAACATAGAATATCTCGGTGTCCCCTGTTTGGGCATCTACCTGATCCCAGATAACATGGATGTATCGTCCATCGGGACCACTGGCCACGATCTTTGGATCAGTGGCGAATTCTCTGGATTCAGCTTCACTGATCATTCTTTCCTGTGATGCACCAGACCAGGTAAAGCCACCATCAGTTGACTGTGAGTAGTAGACCTCCTGTGCATCTCCCTTGCTATTTACTTCGGACCACACTGCATGCATGAGCTCGTTCGGGGCACCCTCATTGGGGCTTATCGCGATGGTCGGTGCACAGATGGCGGGGGCATCCCCGTCACCGCGCCTCAGGCTGATAACTTTATCGCCCTCGAAGTCTGAAAGCCAGTTGCGGCCATTATCATCTGATCGAGTGTAATGTGTCTCCCACGTATTATCTGGATAATGCTCGGACCAGACAACATGGATGACACCATTGGAATCCACCACTATACCGGGATCTATGGCATCCCCCACATTGGCCTTCTCGCGACTGCTTATCATGCGGTCATCTTCCGCTAGCTCATCATTGGACCATTCAATACCGTGGTCCTTGGCCAGGGACATGGAGTAATGTATCTCGGAATAGCCTGTTTTTTCATCAATCTCATGCCAGACAACATGGACAGAGCCTGCCCATTCCTTGCTCACTGTGGTCTCGGTATAAGGTGTGATAGCGATCTCAGGATTTATGGCATTCTGATTATCATCATAGGATACTATGAAATCCCCATCGATCTGAACATTGATCTCATCAGAGGGGGGAGCCCCAAAGACCAAACCCATGCCAGATATGACAATGACTGTTATCAATATAGTGAATAATCTATTTACTGTTCCCATCTTTTTTCCTTCAACCCACATGAATATCTACCTCTAGATACGAATAGGAATACATCAGCACTCGTGGTTTAAATAGTTTTGTGCGTATTGTACCAATACGATATGAAAATGTCAGGGTAACTATGGTTAAAGCTACCTATTCAATCACGTAACATTATGCCAGAGGTATCCTACCAGTCAACAGTCCAGGTTGTGTCCGATGCCACATAAACCCAGTATGCCTCACTTTTCTTAAGAACATAGGAGTCTGCCAGGGTCTTCAGTTTGTAGGCACCGCCAGGATCATATCCCTCCACAATGCTGCCAGTCACCGCAGCCTTCAGCTGGCTCACATTATAAGCAGAATCATTCCGGGCAGGGTACCCGATCAGGTTCCAGCCTGCCTTCAGGGAGATATTGGTCGAGGTGGGGTGGTCGCCTGCAAAGGTCAAATTGCCATCCCCCAAACTGGTGATCTTTATCCAGATACCCTTCTCATGGTCCATGGTGGTCAGGTCCTGAGTTCCTGCATAATTCTTATTATAGGATCTCCAATGATTCGAACTCCCGCTAGGATCATACCACAGCACAAGGTCCCATGTCGTGGAATTATCTCCCCATGAATCGTCCAGGACCATGAGGATACTTGTATTATCCTGAACAAGAGGTGATGAAATGAAGTTCCAGCCTATCGAGAGGGGGCTGGCATCAAAGGTGGTCGCCGGGATATAGTGTATCTCAGTATTGTGATCCCCCAGATTGAATGTGGTTTTACCAGGATCCGGTTCGGCATTTATCAGGGATCGTACATCTTTCTCCTGCCATACGATCTGGCTCCTCCATTCTCCCGCAATGCGACCTACCTCTATAGCTGGGGAATGGGCATCGGCCAGAGCTTCAGGGTCAGGAAATGAAATAACATTATCCTGGTCAAGGCCAGACCAGCCAGAAGGGCCAGAGGCCAATGTGTTTATTGATTCATGGATCTCACAGGAGCCCAGAGGACTTGATTCATCCACTTCGGCCCAGATAGCATGAACCCCCTGGCCACCGGTGTCTGGAAGAACTGCCAAGGCAATTTCCAAAACCTCATTGCCGTCCGGGAAGCTTATCACCGTGTCACCCACTTCTCCGCTCCAGAAGTCTCCCTTGTCCTGTGAACCCGAGTATAATAGCTCTGCTGGCTCTCCAGATGTGGAATCAAATTGTGCCCATATAACATGGACATTGTCATTATACGCATCTATCCTGGCCCTTTGTGCAAATACTAATGGTTGGGACTGGCTTATTATCCTGACAGGCTCCCAGGAATCTCCAAAATCCATGGATCTTGCATAAAACACACTAGATGTCCAGATACCCGGAGACAGCTCGATGTCCTGTGTCCATACAACATGAACGAGTTCTCCATCCACTCCACCAACAGCGACCTCTGCCAGATTGGCACTGTCCTGTGATGCGGGATCACTAATCACTACGTCCCCACCAAGTGCCCCAGACCATGATGATCCCTGATCTGTTGACCGAGAGTACATGGTTCTAGTCACTCCGTCCCCTGTTCCTAGTTCACTCCAGGTGACATGGAGGGTTATCGGATTAGTACTGATGGCAATGCAC
>JAGLQE010000182.1 GCA_023137005.1 Thermoplasmata archaeon | reverse complement strand
CCTGTGGCCGAGCCATTGTTCCAGGGCTTCCTTCCCAGTAAGGTGAGAGCGACAGTTGGATCATTCAGGAATATGATATTTGCCTCGGCACTTCTTGTGGGTGATGTGGTATTATCCCTTTTCGCGGATTCCACAGGCCCTCAATTCCTAATTGGCATTGGGGGGCTATTGATGCTTCCTGCCATAGTGTTCTTCCTGATAGTTGGGAGAGTTTCGAATGATGAGGTATTGGGTGAAGGTGTGGAACCTGGTGATGCGATAGTGGTGGATGGTATCACCACCCAAAGCCCTTAATTAACAAGGCAAAAACCTTATCTATGTTTCTTTGATGTCTATAGTTAACCAGGATGCGCTTGAATGAATAAAATATGGAACATCGCAGTTGTGCTAGGAATTTCGACATTATTGTTATTTTCATCCATCAGCTTTGTCGTAGGAATTGAATATACTGAAACTACGCCAGGGCCAGAGCCCTTGACCGAGCCTGCTCCTATCGAGAATATGGCCTTCGATCCTTGGCCGACCTTCACTGGCTCTACCATATATCATAACTGGACCGAGGCAGTGGATGAGATATTCCAATGCGCGGCCGACCATCCAGACATAACCAAGGTGGTAAGCATCGGCCAGTCATGGCAGGGCAGGGACATCTGGGCCATCAAGATATCCGACAATCCGGAACTGGAAGAGGACGAGCCGGAGGTTTTCTTCAACGGCAATCACCATGCCCGGGAGTGGCTGACCATCGAGATCAACCTCTACTCCATGCACTTCTTCACAGACAATTACGGGACCAATTCCACGGTGACAGATATCGTTGACAACCGCCAGATATGGATCATCCCTGTGGTGAATCCAGATGGCAGGACAATTGACAGTGTAGGTGATGATCCGGCAGATCATGCGGAGCAACCCTATGGTTGGAGGAAGAATGGCCGCGATAACAATGGTGATGAGGTCTTTGACTTCTTTGATGATGGGGTGGACCTCAACAGGAACTATGACTGGTTATGGGGATCATCCGGCCAAGATTCAGACCCTGAATCCTACACTTATGGAGGGCCTTACGGTTTTTCCGAGCCAGAGACACAAGCCATCCGCGACTTCTGCAGGGAGCATGATTTCGTCTTTGCTCTCAACTATCACACTTATAGCCAGCTAATTCTCTATCCCTGGGGATGGACCTATGAGGACACCGCGGATCACGACCTCTTCGTTACCCTGGCATGGGACCTGAACGGGGTCATAACCAATACCGTGGGAAGCTCCTATGACGGATACATTCCCTCACAGGGAGCAGACCTCTATCCCACCTCCGGAGGTTCAGATGACTGGATGTATGGTGAGCTAGGGATACTGTCTTTCACCCCCGAGGCATTCCCCTATTATGATTGGACAGGAGGCGGGCCCGAAAACCACCCCTATATCCAGGATCCATGGGACCTATTCCACCCCAGTGACGATGCAGTTCTCCCGGTCTGCCAAGACAATATCCATGCCTTTGTACTGTTATGCCAGATAGCTGACAATCCCTTCCAGGTCATGGACCATATAGAGATAAGTGCCCAGGATGAATCCCCCATAATTGAAAGGGGAACAACTGGCCAGGTGACCCTGGACCTGCTTAACAATGGCCAGCGTGATGATGATTT
>JAGLQE010000181.1 GCA_023137005.1 Thermoplasmata archaeon | reverse complement strand
CAAATGTTCCTTAGTATAAGGAAGATGGCTGGAGATCTGGGAGAGGATGTGGGAACTGACACTCCAGATATTGTCCAGGCCGTAGCCATTAAGGGAACACAGAAAATAGGATTGAAATGGAAGCTCACGCTTGTCATGGCTTTCTACGGAATTACAATGCTTATGATCGGATGGTTAATGGTAGAGAATATTAGCGGTATGGATACTGTACAAATAATTCTAACGATGTTCCCTATAATCACGATTGGAGCATTGATATTTGGGATATATTTTGGTAAGAAGCTCGTGGATGTGCGCCCCATAGTCGAGATGGCTGAGGCTGCAAGGAAAGTGAAGAATGGAGATCTCAATGTATCTGTGAAAGAAGATGGAAATGACGAGATCGCAGACCTTGCAAAGGCATTCAATCAGATGATCCTGAGCGTTAGATTCGTGGTTGGGTCCATGGATGAAAAGGAGAGCATGAGTTGAGCTATGAGGTGAGATATTGACACATAAAACAAAGGAGATGAAAAGATGACAAACCACTTCTCAGAGCAAATAGAGAGTCTTCTAACACCCCTATTGGGGAATTTTATGGCCACTATGGCCGTAAAATCCCAGTGCAGGTCACTGGGCATCACTCCAGAGGATATCGGTGCACAACACCTTGAAGAACTATCTGGAAAGGTAGGGCAGGCACTGGCTATCCATGGAAATAAAGAAGAGACCGATCGAATAATAAGAAAGATAAAGAGCATGAGGTGAAATGATGAGATTTGGATTAAAATGGAAGGCAACGTTGATAATGATATTATATGGTCTAACAATGCTATCTATTGCAGCATATATAACCGTGAAGTTCGAGGACGTAGCTACAATGACCTTGATCATATCATTGACTCCAGTCATAACAATTGGTGGGCTGCTATTTGGCTTATTTTTCTCAAAGATCATAACACGCTCGACCAATAAAGTGCTGAAGATATCGAATGAGCTGGCAAAGGGTAATTTCAATGTGGAGCTGGATGATAAGATAAGCAATGACGAGATGGGCGATATGTTGATCGCCTTCAATTCCATGAGGGAAAATATAGCGAGCCCCATGATCCAATTAACAGAGGCAGCCCAGAATGTTGCCAATGGGGATCTCTCCAAGAGCATTGATATCGAGGCCAAGGGGACGATAAAGGAGCTAGTTGAATCCTTCAAGATAATGCAGGATAATCTAAGGATCCTTGTCGAGGATATTGAGAACACGGGAAACCTGGTAGCAAGCACATCCCAGGAGATATCCAGTTCTTCGGAAGAGATGAATGCAAGTGCCCAGGAGATATCATCCGCACTACAGCAGATATCCAGAGGGTCTCAATCCCAGGCAGAGCAGGTGGAGCAGACCGCGAATATCATGAAGGAAATGACAATATCCGTCGGAGATGTGGCCATTGGTGCCAGCTCGGCAGCTGAATCAGCCGGGTCAGCCAAGGACATCTCCGAGAATGGTAGAAAAGCCGTTCAGGAGAGCATCACGAAGATGCAGGAGATCCAGAGCGTGGTCAATGAATCCGCGGAGATAATCGGTAGCCTTGGAAGGAGATCGGATGAGATCGGTCAGATAGTGGATGTAATTACCAGCATATCTGACCAGACCAATCTACTTGCACTCAATGCGGCCATTGAAGCTGCCAGGGCTGGCGACCAGGGGCGAGGTTTCGCAGTGGTTGCCGAGGAAGTGAAGAATCTCGCAGAGGATTCCAGAGCAGCAGCAGAGCGTATCTCTCAGATGATCAAGCAGATAAGAGCCGAGACAGTGGCTGCTGTCAATGCCATGGAACGTGGAACAAAAGAAGTTGACGAAGGCATGGTCGCTGTGAACACCACTGGCGAAGCTTTTGACAATATAGCGTCTATAACTGCCAAAACAGCGGATGAGATACAGGAGATATCCAATTCCTCAGAAAGCCAGAAGGCAGGAACCGACATGGTTGCCATGGCCATTGATGAGATCGCGAATATCGCCGAGGAAACATCATCCGCAACCGAAGAATCCGCCTCATCCACTGAGGAACTGACGGCTTCCATGGAGGAAATGACAGCCCAGGCCCAGGAACTATCCGAGATGGCCCTGTCCCTGCAGACGAATGTGAGCAGATTCAATCTGGGCAAGCAGAAAGCAAGAAAACAAAAAAGACCAGCCAGCCGGGCTAAAAGAGCAATATCCCCCGGAAAACGACCACTATCCCAGAACATGGAAGCATCCCTGAAGAAAAGAGGAATAAGAACACGGGGGGACTGAGCAATGGCTAGAGACCTCAAAACAGTGGAATTGAAGGGAGACGAGATACAGCTCGTCTCTTTCATCCTGGGTGATGAGACATTCGCTATAGATGTGGCCCAGGTCCGTGAGATAGTGAAACTGGAGAAGATAACCAGGATCCCCAAGATGCCGGATTTCATCGAAGGAGTTCTGAACCTCAGGGGTCAGATCACCACAGTGGTGGATATGAGAAAGAGATTCCAGATGGAAACTATAGAAAGGGATGCCCAGTCCAAGATCATCATAGGCGAGATAGAGAAGTTCAAATTCGGTATGATAGTGGATTCGGTATCGAATGTTCTAAGGGTACCACCTGAGAACATTCTTCCACCCCCGGAAATATTGAGCTCCAGCATAGATTCCAGTTACCTGAAGGGCATATGCAAACTGCCCGAT
>JAGLQE010000180.1 GCA_023137005.1 Thermoplasmata archaeon | reverse complement strand
GAGGTGAAGGCAGTTGAACTTCTGAAATTCACCGGGGCCGAGGGTGTCATGCTCGGAAGGGGAACAAGAGGACGACCAGACCTTCCAGGGACCTCGTATTCATATCTTAGGACCGGGAGCTTTGAGAGGCTGACGGATGAGGAACTGCACACCACTATCATGGATCATGCTGGTATGGAGAGGGAGGTTTACGGGGAGGATGTGGGCATGAAGAGGATGAGAAAGCATGTATCGTGGTATCTGAAGGCTGCTGGACATGAAGCCCCGTCTAAGAGGATCTATCAGCTCATGACCCTTGCCGAGTTGGAGGGATTGCTGGCTGCTGTCATCTCTCTCCAATGACATTCGTTTTCATGGTAATATTGAAATACTACCGAACCATACTCAGTTTTACTATGGGGAAGGCCCATGGCAGAATAATTAAATTTAAGGTGATAAAATGGGACAAGGAAACTATCAACAGCCGCCGCCACAGCAACAGCAGGCACCGCCACCCCAGTATCAGCAACCACCACCACAAGGTTACTATCCGCCCCAGCATATCGGGCACAGGATGGAGCATGCGGACATAGTCCAGAGGTTCATTGCGATACTTATTGATGCGATCATTATCGTGATACCAGTTGCTATTATAATATTCATAGCACTGATAGGAACTGACTTTACAGACCCAGATTCAATGGGAATGTTCTCGGGATCGTACCTGCTCATGTCTGTGCTTCCGGTTTTGCTAATGCTGATGTATTTCGTGGTCATGGAGGGAAGCTCCAGTGGTGCCACAATAGGTAAAAAAGTGATGAAGCTCAAGGTCGTGGACGAGCAGTATCGACCCATTGATATGAGCAAGGCCTTTGTGAGGAATATCCTGAGATGGATACCGTATATCGGCACTATCGTCTTCATCATCGATGTGATACTCATCATCACCAGGGATGACAAACAGAGCTTCAGGGATACTCTTGCCCACACATATGTTGTCAGGGTGAATCCCCAGTACGCTGGACAGATGTCGCAGCCACCACAACAATATCAACAGCAGCAATACCAGCAACCCTACCAGCAGGCTCCACCACCCCAATACCCACAGGCCCCACCACCACAGCAGCCACCACAGGGCCAACAGCCCCCACAGTACTGATTGTTGGGTACAGCAGGGCCAACAGCCACCACAATATTGAGCATTGTAGGCTATAAATGCAGAGGCCAGTGCGCCTCTGTACCCTTCAATTTCCACCTATCTTTTCACCCATCTATCTATATAACTAAATCAACGATAACCATTATATAAAGCAAGTTATTATGCGGCTTACTGAATCAGCACCACCAGTATTGATACGTGGTGTCGATGAATTAAGCCAAGAGGGTGATAAGATGGCAGGTAGAAAACCAGCAAAGATGTACAGGCGCGTTAAGGGCCAGTCATACACAAGGCGAAAATACATGGGTGGAGTTCCACATCTGAGGATCACGAACTTCGAGACCGGCAATAGGACGACTGATTTTGCAATAGAGATGGTACTCACGGTCAACAATCCTGTCGTTATTAGGCATAATTCCCTGGAGGCCGCTCGTATCGCTGCCAATAGGTATATTCAGAGGAAATGCGGAGCCCAGGGCTACTTTTTGAAGATAAGGGTGTACCCTCACGAGGTCATAAGGGAGAACAAGATGGCCACCGGCGCCGGAGCAGATAGGATATCCAGTGGTATGAGGGGTTGCTTTGGCAAGCCCGTTGGAACCGCTGCCCGTCTGAAGAGGGATCAACCCGTCATGACCATCAGGGTCAACCAGGCGAATTTCAAGGATGCCAAGACCGCACTTTGGAAGGCTGGATTGAAGTTCTCCAGTCCTTGCACCATACGTGTTATCAAGGGCGAAGAGGCAATTTAGATTTACTCAAGGAGACTGTCACATGGCTGATGATAAGAAGAAGATCGTAGAAGAGAAGAAGGATGACAAGGCAAAGACAGAGGCGAAGCCAAAGGCTAAACCAAAGAAGACCGAAAAGGCCGCCAAGGGCGATATCATCACTCTGGATCTCAATACCTGGGTCATCCATCAGGACGGCACAGAAGAGCTTTATGATACCACTAGCGAGGAGCTCTCCAAGTCTGAGGAGATACATGATGACAAGGCCAAGTACGGGCCAACTACCACTATAATTGGAGCTGGCAGGGTCATGGCAGGTCTGGACAAGTCCCTTGAAGGTGCTGAGATCGGCAAGAAGAAGACCGTCGAGATCCCACCATCCGAGGGTGCTGGAGATTGGGATGCCAA
>JAGLQE010000018.1 GCA_023137005.1 Thermoplasmata archaeon | reverse complement strand
TGTGTTCATGGGCGGATTGTTCATGGTTATTATTCCGATATTTCCTTCTTTTCTGTAATCTACAGCCATTCTTAATTCCTCCTTCTGAATCTCTCAATTCTCTCGAGCTTTTGAATGTTTGAACTTGCTTCGAACATTGAAGAGTTCGAGGGAACCGAGAAGTCCTGAATACAATCACTTCGTTCTCGCATTCAACTACCTCGAATAATCGTAGAAACCGCGGCCGGACTTCCTTCCCAGGTGACCCGCATCCACCATCTTCACGAGCAGGGGGCATGGTCTGTATTTCGAATCTCCAAGGCCATCATGGAGAACTTCCATGATGTGCAGGCAGGTATCTAGACCTATTAGGTCGGCCAGTGCCAGTGGTCCCATCGGGTGGTTCATTCCCAGTTTCATTATCTGATCTATGTTATCTGGTTCTCCAACACCTTCCATCACGCAGTACATTGCCTCGTTCAGCATTGGCAGTAAAAGTCTGTTGGCCACAAAGCCCGGGAAATCATTGCACTCTACCGGGATCTTGCCCATCTTCTCGCTTGCCTCGGTAATTGCCTGTGCGGTCGCATCATCTGTCATAATGCCACGGATCATCTCTACCAGTTTCATCAGTGGCACAGGATTCATGAAGTGCATTCCAATGAATTTCTCTGGCCTGGAGGTGACCGCAGCCAGCTTGGTTATTGATATTGAGGATGTATTGCTGGCAAGTATTGCATGTGGTGGGCATATCTTATCCAGTGATTGGAATATCTGACTTTTTAGCTGGAAGTCCTCTATAACGGCCTCGACGACCAGGTCCGCATCACTCATATCCTGCAGGTCCAGGGTGGTCTTTATCCGGGCCAGTGAAGCATCCATGACGGACTGCTCCATCTTGCCTCTCTCCACTCCCTTGGCCATGGACTTGTTGATGGTTGCTATTCCACGGTCCACGAACTCCTGCTTGATGTCATTCAATACAACTTCATATCCTGCGATCGCAGCTACCTGGGCAATTCCTGCACCCATCTGGCCTGCTCCGATGACTCCGATTTTCTTAATTTCCATAATTCACTCCTCCTTTATTGAAATGTATATTTACTATATTGTCTCAATTACCTCTCCAATACCATTGTAACTGCATTTCCACCGCCGAGGCAGATGGTGGCCAAACCGCGCTTGGCATCCCTGTCCTTCATGGCGTATATCATGGTCGTGAGAACACGGGTTCCGCTGGCTCCTATGGGGTGACCCATGGCAACCGCTCCTCCGTGAACATTGAACTTGTCCATTGGTATTCCGAGTTCTTTCACGACCGCGCATGATGCGGATGCGAAAGCCTCGTTATGTTCCCAGACGTCGATGTCGTTGACTCCCAGGCCAGGCTTTTCCATGACATATCGCGTGGCAGGTATCGGAGCCTCCATGACCAGTTCGGGTGCAAGACCCTTGGTGCCGTACTCACCAATGGTGGCTAGTGGTGTGATACCTTTTTCCTCGGCATATTCCTTGCTCATGACGACCAGTGCCGAACCACCGTCACTTATCTGTGAGGCATTACCGGCGGTGACCAGCCCTTCCTTGTTGAAGACAGGTCTCAGCCTGCCGAGGCTTTCCATCGTCGTGTCGCCCCTGACTCCCTCGTCGGTGTCGAATATTATGGAATCGCCCTTTCTCTGGGGAATCTCGACCGGAACTATCTCATCCTTGAACTTGCCTCCGGCTATCGCGGCCGCGGCCTTCTGGTTGCTGGCCAGTGCCATTTCATCCGCATCCTCCCTCGACACATTGAACTTCTCGGCGATTATCTCCCCGGTGTTGCCCATGTGGAAGTCATTGTATATGTCCCAGAGGCCGTCGTTGACCATGGCATCCACCAATTTTTCATCACCCAGCCGGTATCCGTACCTGGCCTTGTAGAGAAGATAGGGGGCCATGTTCATGTTCTCCATTCCTCCGGCGATTATGGCTTTGGCATCACCGGCTTTTATGGCCTGGGCCGCCAGTACCACGGCTTTCATCCCCGAGCCGCATACCTTGTTCACGGTAAAAGCTCCGATCTCCACCGGCATGTCGGCGGCTATCATGGCCTGCCTGGCCGGGTTCTGTCCCA
>JAGLQE010000179.1 GCA_023137005.1 Thermoplasmata archaeon | reverse complement strand
CGAGCCCAGCTTAAGTGAATTGTGCTGGCAAACATCCACAGACCTACCGCAGAGAATGCACTCCGCATCATCCTTCCTACCCATGCCCTTCATGTCCATGGGGCAGGTACGTTCGCATAGATTACAATCGGTACAGGACTCTTCATCCCTCGTTAGATTCATGCCGGCCTTGTAATTCAAGGGGGCCAGGAATGCTCCGACCGGGCACAGGTACTTGCACCATCCTCTCACTACAAGTAGTATCAGTATGATGAATAATACGATAGAAGTGATCTTGATAGGGAAGGTGGTTCCAAGTGTCCATTCATTGAAGTAAAATGTCAGGGTGGGAACTGTTCCGGTTATTCCCCCGACAGGGCAGAACATGGTGTAGAACAGGTCCTTGGACCAGTATGATAGGAAAGGTATGGCGATCAGTATGAGGTACTTGATGTACTTGACACGATGATCGATCTCCCCGCCTATCTTCTTGTTCAGCTTCTTGCCAATGCCAGTCTTGTTGGTGACATCCTGCAATGCGCCCACCGGGCAGCCCCAACCGCAGAATCCCCTGCCGAATATCAATCCCATCAGAACCAGGAACCCTATCAAGAAACCCAGCATGGCCAGGCCGGTCCAGAACAAACTAGCTATCTGCATGTCGATGACCGAGTGCTCGAGTATCCCGATGGGACAGGCTCCCACATCCCAGGGACATGAGTAGCAGAAGAAATATGGATAGATGATCCCGGTGGTGCTGAGGCCGAAGAGTATCCCGGATAATGTCAGCACAAGAAAGGCTATCTGCGATGTCCTGCGGTAGGTGGCTAGCTGCATTTAGTTCACCATTGTGGTTCACACCTATATCTCATTGTTTTTCTATTTGTGGTGCAATCACCAATATCTCTTTGTATTCTTATTTGTGGTGCGATCCTATTCAGTCTTTTCGGTCGGTGTCTCGGCCTCGGAAGGTGTTTCTTCCTCTTCTATCTTATCAGGGCCGTTACCCTTTTTCATCATCATCAGTCCCAGGATGGCCGCGATGATCATAACTATACCAACAATGGCCAATATAATAAGGCCGCCGTCACCATCATCATTCACATCCGTGCTCAGGCTGACAGCTGGGTCCAGAGGATCGTAATCCTCCTTGTCGTCAACACCGTCTCCATCTGTATCCGAGCTGGTGGAGCTGGTCTCATCATCATCAACAATACCATCCCAGTTCAGGTCCTCGTCCTTGTCCAGAACACCGTCACCATCATCATCATCGTCCTCGGCATTTGTCAAGCCATCATTGTCCGTATCGTATGGCATGGTGTCTGATGTATCAACTGTACCGTCATTATCATCATCATTGTCGATGTCATTGGTCAGCCCGTCATTGTCCGTGTCCCATAGTTCGGGGTCTTCGGTGGCATCCAGATATCCATCTGCGTCATCATCCAGATCCGCATTGTCGCCGATCCCATCCTCATCGTAGTCCTCGGTCTCGGTCTCGTCCAGTGGGAAGTCATCGTCAATATCCAATATACCATCGTCATCATCATCGGTGTCTGCATTGTTGCCTATTCCATCCTCATCGGTGTCCGTGTCCTCAGTAGGATCGAGTGGGAAGTCATCATCCTGGTCATTAACACCGTCACCGTCATCATCGGTGTCTGTATTGTCTCCGGTCCCGTCATCGTCCGTGTCCAGCCACTCGTTCTCGTCCAATGGGAAATCATCATCCGTGTTATTGTAGCCGTCCCCGTCAATATCCGTGTCCATGGTATCGCCGATCCCATCTTCATCCGTATCCAGATCTATCACGATGGTCCTGGTAGCATTATTGTTGTTCTCGAATGATTCCTCTATGGCATTGAGCGGGTCCACGAGAACACTGAGCGTGTTATTGCCCTGTACAGCCTCCCATGTTATGGTGGCATTGGTGCTTCCACCCTGCACAATATCAATGGTCTTGTTCCCTATCTCAATATCATTCATCTCAAAGGTCACGAAGACACCTGTAGCATCGGCTATACCAGTGTTCTTCACCTCCACGGCTATTTCAATATTCTCTCCATCGAATAGGCCGTCTGGAGCATCGATAGAAACACCTGTGTTTTCCAGAACAAGGTCAGGTATAGGAACAGCCGTCACAAGGATATCTGTCTCATTGTATGCTATCAGACCAGTGTACAGAAGGCTCTCCATCGTGACATTGATGGTGTAGGTGTCAGAAGTTGTGGGTGTTGTGATATTGATGGAATAATCCCCATTGGCATCGGTCGTGCTGTTCCAGAACTCATCCGCAACTCCGACCAGTGTGATATTGACATCAGCATTTGCCGCATCGTCCCCATTACCGTACTCTGCATGGCCAGTCACTGTCAATATCCGGTCCGGTAGGGCTGTGGTCGCACTGGGTTCTGCTGTCACATTCATCGTGGGTGTCTGGACCTCTATCGAGACCTGATTGGTATTGGTATGACCGGTGGTAGTGTCCTCAACATCGACGACCACTGCATAGGTCCCGGGGCTTCCGGGTACAGTGATGGTCTGATCATAGTGACCTGCTGCATTTGTTGTCAGATTCCACCATCCCTCGCCCGCGATGAATATATTGACATCCGAGCCAGTGGTCACTGCGCTGGCATCATCCCAAAGCACATCACCACTAATCGTGATATCCTTGTTCGGGTAGGTGGTATTGGGATCCGCAGTCACGCTGACATCGATATCCAGAACCTGGATCATCACATCATCAGCAATACATGGCACATTCCTGGACTCATTACCAGCCCAGTTCTGTGTGGTATTGGTCATATCAGTGCTGATATTGTAGAATCCGGGCGTTGTAGGTGCCTGGATAGTGAAACTGTAATCACCATTGGCATCGGTCTTTCCAAGCTCGTTAATAATAGCTAGGGTGGATGTTATGCTCATTGGCGTTTCTTCGACTGGTATCAACTGTGAATTATTGCCAGGATACGATGTGCTGGGCCAGTAATGTGCATTGCCAAAGACATCGAAGGTCTCTCCGGGCTTCAGCACTGCCTTGGAAACCTGGGTAGTGGCATTGGTCTGGGTTGGTGGCCA
>JAGLQE010000178.1 GCA_023137005.1 Thermoplasmata archaeon | reverse complement strand
GGCACCATGTTTATCAGTGTTCCACCTTGGATTATCCCAATGTTCATCGTGATCGGATCTGTACTGGTCTGTCCGAACTTACCGCTTTCCTGAAGTGTGGAGACGGCCAGTATGAGATCCTGTATAGCATTCCTCCCCTGCTCCGGCATGCTTCCATGAGCATTCTTTCCATGTGCCACCAGCTTGAACTGCACCAGGCCCTTCTCCTCAAGAACTGGCTCCAGGTCCGTTGGTTCACATATGATTATCAATGGAATATCAGATATCTCCGGATGCTCATCGGCCATTAGCCTGGCTCCGGCCATGCCCACCTCCTCATCGGTGGTGAAGGCTATTGCCACCCCTATATCCTGAGCAAGCAGTTCTTCAGTAGCCAGTAGCATAGAAAGGCACGGGCCCTTCATATCCAATGCCCCCCGGCCATAGAAACGCCCATCCACTTCCACGGCATGCTCCATCGTCCATCCACTACCCATATTCACGGTGTCCAGATGGCCACTGAGAAGTACTATCGGGTTTGAGGAAGTGGCAAAGACAGCGTGATTGCCTTTGTTATCATGGATGACTGTGGATAGGCCTAGATCCTCCAGTAATGGCAAGACCACGTCCAATATCTTATTCTTGGGCATGTCTGGCTCAGATTCGGCCTCTAGCATTCTCATGAATATATCCCTGGCATTGTCCTTGATGAACGTCATTCTAGCACCTGGTCCTATGTCTAAAAGGGGTATAACGATGATGGATATAATATTGTCAGGATATCGAAGAAGGCGGTTCACGGATTGTCCACAAGCCACAGATGATCGGAAGTGCAATGCACCCAAAATCCAAGCCCAGGCTCCATCATGTCGGTGTCTGAAAGGGGCTTGAAACTATACTGGAAACCAGGATCGAAGCCCTCGACCATGTCATAGGGTACCCCGGAAAGAGCCTCTTGAACTTCTAATGGCTCATGGTATGGATAGGCCACGAGGTTCCAGCCAGATCTCAGGCGTATGCTGGTATCCGATACCTGCCCCGTGGAAACCAGAACATCGGCAGTGGTAAGCGCCCAGAAGCCTATTGAATTGTTCAGATGAGTGAGGCCATTGAAGATCGAGGGGCGGAATATGTAATTCGAGGTCCAGTGAGCTTGTATGTTCCAGGGGTCATAGGCCAATATAAGAAACCAGGGTATATCGTCCAGTACTTGATCTAAGGGTTGCTCTCCCTCAAGGAATGGCATGGCCAGTAAGTTCCAATCAGCTATGATCTCCACTCCCATCTTCCCCACTATCACAGTGTGCTGGCTCACATGGCCCACTCTATCGATCACCCTCAGTGTGTAATAGTAATTGGAGGAGTTTCCATCGCCCAATTGATTTTCCACCAGAGTTGTTCCATTCATTCTCTGATATCGTGGGGCACCAGAAAGGCCTGCTGGGGTGCTGGCCCTTATAAGATCATAATATTCAATATCCGTGGATAAAGATCTGGTCCAGGTAATTGATAGATCTGTCTTTTCCTCAAACCCTATCAGGTTGGCATAGAATATACGCCATATCCCATCATATCCAGAATTCCATATCTTGAGCTCTCCGTCCTTCAGAAGCACAGCGGTCTGCCTGACATGGACTCTGTCTATGTCAGACCCAGTTCCCACATCAACAGCCAGTCCCTGCCTTTCCCAGTTGATGCCGTCGGTGGAATTGGCATACATCACCCTGTAGACCACGTCCACGGTACAGGCCGAGTACCACATGCCATAGCCATCCGGGAGCTTGATCACAGAGGGGTTGATAATAACAAAACTGTCATACTCGCCTTCCAGGCTATGGAAGAATACTGGAGTGGCTAGCTTATTCCAGACCAGGCCATCTGTGGAGTTGGCGTACATGAAAGTTATAATGCCACCCTTTGCCGTGTACCACATCCTATACTCCCCATCCTCGAAAAGTACCGAGCAGCCAAAGGCATCAACCTCGTCAGCATCGCCTGAGCTGCCCACATCAATAACTATACCATGCTTTATCCAATTCATCCCATCTG
>JAGLQE010000177.1 GCA_023137005.1 Thermoplasmata archaeon | reverse complement strand
GTAAATGTCAATATCAATATTCCTAGTATGATCAATATGAAGCTATGCTTCAATCCTTCAGACACACGCCCGTTCTGAAGTACACCAGCCATCACACCATCTCCAACCGCGTGTATCATGGAAGCCAGGAAGAAAGCCACCTCGATCTGGGGGATGATGCCCACATCCAGGCTCATTCCTCCCACACTGGAGCTCCCCAGACCTGCTGCTTCCGCAGATCTAGCCACCGCCATTCCTGCTATTCTGATCTTTGGCAGGAAAGTGACATTAAGAATGATAATAGTTACAAGGAACACGAAATACGAGATATAGATAACAGCCAGGTAAGTGCTCATCTCGATCTCTCTCTCCGCCTGCATCAACTGCTCCTCATGGGTGTCGTGGGCCACCATGGTCAAAACATCAGCCACACTACCTCCTGCATCACTGGATTTTATGACGATGGCCACAACCCTGTTGACGAGTGCGGTATCCATCCTCTCGGCGAAGAGCCTCAAAGCCTCGGAAGCGGTAACCCCCCACTGTATCTGGGCGGCCATCTTCTTTATCTCGGGAGTGAGTTTTCCGTATCGGCCAGTGGATGCCACCACTATGGCGTCAGCCAGTGTCATACCGAAACGACCTGCCTCGGCCACATCTCGGAGGAAATCAGGTATCCTCTTTTCTACGGCCTCTCTGGTCTTATTCTTCTTGGAATCATAAAAGGCATAAGGCCCTACTAAACACGCTATACCTATGAACAGCCATTGAAAGAAACGTATGGTGGGTGACTGTCCCTGATCGGGTATCCCGTCAACGTCAGGCTCATCAGTGATCCCATTATTGTTCACATCATCAGGATCATAGGCATCATAACCGACATTGGCATCCCATTTAGTGATCACGCCATCCTCGTCATTGTCCAATAATTCCAGGGACTTGAAGGACATGTCAACTTGATTTGTGAGATTGAGAAAACCTATTAAAAGGCAGACCGCGAGCAGGATAGCTCCTATTGCCACAACTGTCCGTGTATGGTCCCTGCTTTTGGCGATTGCCAGTCTCCTCATTTCATCTTTCGTTGCCATTTCAGTGCTCCTTCATCATTCTTGACTCATACTCCATATTACGAATATGAAACCGAACTGTGACATGGGTATCATTATCCCAATGACCATGAACAGTATATTGGCCGTGGACTGCGCGGTACCACCTATGATGGCCATGATAGCCAATATCACCACTAGGAAAAGTGGAAATGCGACCACGACCGTCACGAAGCTCTCTGCCATCATCGCCATGGTCTCCATGGTCTGCTTCATTAGTAGCTTATTTTCTTTCTCATATTGCTCGGCCTTCATCAGGAAGTATGGTTTCAACTGACCTCCAGAGGTCGTCGTGGTAACCACGCCCTGAAGGAAATCCTGGAATTTGGTCGATGGGGAGCGGATCGCGCCCCTTCTGATGGCCGTGAGGATATCTATACCCAAGAGTTCGGTGTCCCTGGTTATCCATTCGGCCTCGGCCTGTATCTCTCCGTACACATCCTGCTTGGAGAGTTCCTTGAATATAACGTCCACCGGCACATTGGCCGATGCCATTGCTGAAATAAAGCTCATGGAACCGGATATCCTCTTGTCAATGTCCTTTCCACGGGCCTTGGCCTTGCCCGATGGTCCAGCTTTCACAAGGAAGAAACCAGCCACTGGAAGAAGTATGGGCATCATCACACCAAGGAGGATGCCTATCGTCGCCATGCCCAAGAAGGATAATACTATTGGTAGGACAATGGCCAAAATGATCCCCACAATCCCCATGATCAGGGCTGTTGTGTAGGCCACGGCCATGTGTTCTTCGGGTCTTATCGGTATGTGAGCGCTGACGAGACTGGCTTCCAGATCCTCGTCGGGCTTGTACTTGTACTTCACATAATTACCCATCAGACCCCAGGAGAATTCCTGAAATGGTGTGAGGTTGATATAGTCTGGTACAGAGCCTTTCTTCAGCCGGATGATGTGGGGACCCCTTTCAAAGTCCTCGTATTTCCTGCTTCGCTTTGTCTTAAGATGGCTTCCTTTGGCATCCAGTTTGGAGAAAGTATCGACCGTCTCATGCGCCAATCTCTTCCACCTCCTCTCCGCCAAAGACTGGTTCGACCCAGCCCATCTCGTCCCTCACCTTCTGAATTGTATCCATGGGCTCCTTGTAATAAGCCACTATGAGATTGGATATTTCATAGAAATCCGTGATATTCTTCTCGACCATGTAATTGATGATGTCCACCCTTCTTCTGAACTCGGCATCCATCTCATCATGGGTCATATTCTTTACTTCCATCATACCGTCCAGAATGAAGCTGTGACCCCTGTATGCGAAACCGTCCGAACGCTGATCCCATGCATAAACGGTGTTGGTGATTATCTCATTGGTGTCTGCCTCATAGGCTACCAGCTCGATGATCTCCGTTATCCTACGAACGATATTGTCCTTCACCCTCACATGCTTCTGGATCACAACGAAGTTAAGAGCTGTGAGCAATATCCTTGGTGTATTGATAGGCGGGTTCTCCAGCCTGTTTATCATGGATTTGACAGAATCCGCATGCATCGTGGAATAGGTAGTGTGACCTGTGGCCATAGCCTGGAACATGGTGGATGTTTCCTTACCCCTGACCTCTCCGACTATGATGTAATTAGGCCTCTGCCTCAAGGCGCCCCTGACAAGCTCGTACATGTCGATCTCGCCCTCGGCCTTTCCTTCCGCGTCCCTTTCACCCTGGCCTGTTCTGGTCGCTCCAGGTATCCAGTTCTCGTGTGGAAGGTTAAGCTCACGCGTATCTTCCATGGTGACTATCTTGGCCCCGGGTCTGATGAACAGAGCGGCCGCATTCAGTGTAGCTGTCTTTCCACTGGCTGTTCCTCCCACGACCAGCATGGATTTACCGATCTCCACGGCCAGCCATAGATAAGCGACCATTTCCGGTGATGCGGTATTGAATTTGATAAGATCGACTGGTGTGAAAGGCTTCTCCTTGAAACGCCGGATGGTGAAAGAAGAACCACGGGTCGTTACCTCCGTGCCATATGTAGCCTGCACCCTGTGTCCCTCGCCGGATGTCCCATCCAGAATGGGTGTTGAAACAGATACCTGCTTTCCACAGCGCTGGCCCAGCTGGACTATGAAATTATCCAGGTCCTTCGCTTCCTCGAAAAGGGTGGCTGTTTTAATGGATTCGTATTTCTGATGGAACACGAAGAGTGGAACAGCTGTGCCATCACATGATATATCCTCAAGGAAGTCGTCCGACATGAGGGGGTCGATATGACCATAGTCCACGAAGTTCCTCAGTATGTAATAATCGATCTTGATCTTGGTGCTTGGGTCCACCTTGATGCCCCTGGATTTTATGAAGCTGTCCACAGCTCCCTTCAGGTACTCTCTCTTGTCCTTGAGACCCATCTTGTCCATCTCGTACTCGAGGGCCTTCTCAAAGGTGTCCATGATAAGGTCGAGAAGTTCTTTTTCCTTAGGGGTCAATGGGGGCTCGATGGTCTCATACACATACTCACTCAATTTTTTATTGTAAGTTATCCTGGCATAAGAATATGGAGGCCTGATAGGATAGATCTCGATCTCCTGGATATTGGGATCTGTGATATCTGGCAGTGGAGTTAATTCAGAACCTCTGCCAGCTTGATATTCCTGCTCCTTGAGCTTCTCTCCTACAGGAACCCTGACCTTGAGAGACTTGGAACCTGATTTAAGAAGTTTTTTTATCAGAGCCTTCTTGAGTACCAATCTATTTCACCCCTATCTCACTTGCAAGTGATCGTTTCACTCACGAATTAGCCCATCCACTAATGACCTGTAATGATAAGTCACTTGTTCTCCACCTTTTATTACATTATCCATATATATAGATGTCGGGTAGTGTTATAAGTAATAGTATCCGAGTAGATGGAAAATCATAAAAGAAAAAATGGACCCAGCGGGATTTGAACCCGCGGCCTCTGCCTTGCGAAGGCAGCGATCTTCCGAGCTGATCTATGAGCCCATATTGCGAATGCATTGTGGGGTCGTAGATGCGCCGAAGCCGATTCGGATTCGGCAGCGATCTATGAGCCCATTTAGCTTATATTAGCCATCGTAAACAATAACCTGTATATCAGCCTTGCCAATGTTATGATTATGTGCATTGCATCATGATGTGCATATCACTTTCACAATTCCCTTTGTAAAGGTTTTTATATTCGCTTAAAATGGTGGAGAGCATGCCTAATGACCTATCTATTGCCCTTGAAAAGATAATGCAGGCAGAACTGGGAGATATGGGAAAGCACGTCATAAAGAAACAGTGCAAGTCCCTGGACATGGATCCAGATAATATCAGACCCCAGGACCTGCCCAGGCTGGCCAATGCACTCTCTGGCTCTATGAAGCTATTCGGCACTGACAAGGCGAAGAATTTATACAATAAGATCAGGAAATTACAGAATTTCAAGGAGATAATCGAGAGCCAGTCAAACTTGGAAACGAAGATGGAGGATTTCATACACATAGCATCCGCAGCCTCCAATGCTGGAGAACTGGAATCAGCTGTAAATAATTACAAAGTTGCCATGGAACTTTCAATGGGTTTGGGTAAGACCGGGGAGCAGTCCAAGATATCACGTTCACTGGGTAACCTAGCCTTGAGACAGGGAGATCACTCAGAGGCCCGGAAGAATTTTGAGAAGAGCCTTCAGGTGGCCAAAGATACGTGGAACAAGAAGGAGATCGCAGAGTCCCTGCGTTCCATGGGAAACCTCCACTGGCGAAAGGGAGAATACCCAAAGGCCCTCAGTTACCTGGATGAGAGTTTGAGTATGGCCAAGGAGATAAAGGATGATGAGGTCATCGCTCATGTTTACATGGCAATGGCCAATGTCCACGATGAGAAGGGGGATTATGAGAAGGGGATCAAGCTGGCAAAGACATCCCTATCTTTCTTTGAGAAGGCCGGTAAGCAGGAGAGCATGGCCACGGTCCTGAACAATATCGGGGTCGCCTATGCCAGGATGGAGAATTATTCGAAATCCGTTAAGTATTATGAAAAATGCATCGCCCTCTCGATGGAAATAAACTATGTGCTCATGAATGCCTGGGCCCTCTTCAATGCTGGTGAGGATCATGCAAAACTGGGGGATTTTGAAAGGTCCATCGAGTATTGCCAAAGATCATTGGATATCTTCCAGAAAATGAAGGACAAACTTGGTCTCTCGGGAGCGTACATGTCCTTCGCAATCGCTTATGACCTGAAAGAAGATTATGATACCTCTTATGATTATTTCCTCAAGACCATTGAATTTCGTGAGGAATTGGGAATGCCTTATAGACTGGCCGATGCCCGTTATGAATGCGGCAAAATGCTTATCAAGGCCGGTAAAATGAAGAAAGCACGGAAAGATCTGGAGTCCTCTCTCGTCATATTCAAAGAAATTGGCAGTGAGAAGATGATCTCCAGGGTGGAAGAAGCCCTTGCCTCATTGGAATGATCTTAAACCGAATGGCCTATCCGCTTATTATCACTGACACATCATCCACGATCTCTGCCGCCCTGCCGGTGTAGTTGGCTGGGTCCAGAAGCGCATCCAGTTCCTCGGGCGTGAACAGGCTGGAGACCGTCTCATCCGCAAGCAGGCCGGTCCTCATATCATGCCCCTCATCGATGCATCCCATGGATATCCTCCGGGTCATCTCGTGAGCGTCCTGCCTCCCGATACCTTTCTTGACCAGTGCCATCATGAGTGCCTCTGCCATGATCAATCCCTGGCTCATCTCCAGATTCTTCTTCATCTTATCCGGAAAGACCGCGAGGTTGGCGAACACCTTGTTCATCTTGACCAGCATGTCGTCCACCAGTACGCAACTGTGACCAATGGTGAAACGCTCAGTCGATGAATTGGATAGATCTCGCTCATGCCAGAGCGGGGAATTTTCTAAAGTTGGAATTATGAAAGCCCTCTGGACCCTGGCCAATCCCGTAACATTCTCGCAGGTGATCGGATTCTTCTTGTGGGCCATGGTCGAACTGCCCACCTGCTTTTCACGATCAAAGGCCTCGGCCACTTCCCCTATCTCGCTTCTCTGGAGGTTTCGGATCTCAACCGCGAATTTTTCCAAAGAGGCTGAAATATTCGATAGGATAGCGATGAACTCCACATACCGGTCTCGTCCGACAAGCTGAAGGCTGGCCTCCTCATATCCCAGGCCGAGTGACTCCATCGTGATGATCTGCAATTCCTTCGCATGCTCCCCCAGAGCCGCGCCGGTTCCAACCGCGCCGCTCAGCTTGCCCACGCATATCCTGGACCTGGCCTCTTCCAATCTTACCAGGTGCCTGTGGGTTTCCAGGGCGTATGCCGCGATCTTCATGCCGAAAGTAAGTGGTATGGCAAACTGACCATGTGTTCTGCCCACCATGACCGTGTTCTTATGCTCTTCTGCCAGGTCGATCAGGGTGTTCTCGAATATCATGAGATCGTCCATTATCATCTCGATAGCCTTCTTGAATTGAAGTGCTGTAACTGTATCAACGATGTCATTGGACGTTGCTCCCAGATGGACATAATCTCCCGCGGCCCCGCACTGCTCCGTGAGGGCCTTGACCATGGCCATTATGTCATGGTTGGTGTCCTTCTCTATCTCCCACACCCTCTCCAGCTTGACGAACTGGGTATTGGCCTTGTCCGTGATCATCTGCGCGTGTTCGGAGGAAACATTCCCCACCTTGGCATGGGCCCTGGCGATTGCGGCTTCCACGTCCAGCATGAGCTGTAAGCGTACTTCCTCATCGAAGATCTTCTTCATTTTCTCTTGGCCATATCTGAAATCTAAAGGGCATAGGGGCATATTGACACCGAACCTTGTAAGGGAGTTGGGAGTTTAAAGGGTTTTCGAATGTATCTGCCATAAAGACCCCGCCCTTCAGGCGAGGTTGTGTTTCGCACTTGGCATAATGTTACCAAGTGTAATGTTTCTACTGAGTCATCTTGTCACTTGCTAA
>JAGLQE010000176.1 GCA_023137005.1 Thermoplasmata archaeon | reverse complement strand
TGTTCGCACATATGAAACTTCGAAGTCGTTTCGAAGTTCCGAATACAATCACTTCGTTCTCGCATTCAAATCAACCTCTCTCTAGAATGATCTCCAGCACCTTCTTCTTGTCTCTCATCCTCTCAAGTTCGCCATATGTTATAAGAGGCGTACCTTCCAGATTGGTCTTTCTACCCCTGTCATCAACGAAGAAGACCGAATGTCTTTCGAGAAGATGTGATATGCTCGCCATGGCCTTTGCCCTTCTGGCCATTTTTTTATCGATGATGCCCACACCTGTGAATAGCAGGTTCTCCCTGTCCGATGTGAGGGCGTCGAAGGGGCATCGGTTGGTGGGTTCCACCGAGTAGCCCATCTCATTCAATTGCTCAAAGATATTCATCGCTAGATCATTGTCGCCCAGGCAGTCGAAGCAGTTTGCAACAGCCTCTTCTCCGGCCACGATGTCATATGTAAAGGGATCTATGGGAACGATGAGCTCTACCCCGAGGCCCTTCTCCAATCGCAAGGCTGCAGAAAGTTTGGCCCCCATACCCTCCTCATACATCTGGATGGTCCTCCTGGAAACTCCGGCTATCTCGGCCAGCTCTCCCAGTGAGATACCACCCTGCCTTATTTTGCCTAATAGTATCCTATCCAACCTGACATAGAAGCCACCTGGGGCCGAATAGATCAAGGGCGGGACCTCTTCTATGAACAGGTCGTGCAAGGTGCTGATGGACATGAGAGGTATGCTGAATCTGGAATACACAACTCCATCCTCGATGCCTTTGGAGGAAGTGCCAGCTCCTATGATCAGAGGTGTGCCGTCTACTGCTCTCGCAAGGGCCACCATGCCCATGAGTGAACTTCTGGAGATCGACTCACCGCCCATGACCTTTATGACGAGGATCAGGGCATCCCTCCTAGCGACTATGTCGAAGCCAGAATGGATCAGATAAGAAGGATCGGATGTTGAGAAACCAGCTCTCTCCAATATATTGATACTGCCATGTACGATATCCTGCCTGTTCATTGTATTTCCCTAGTCTGGAACTTCTATAAATCTTTTATTACGTATTTCTATCTACATATCTCTATCAGATCATAGACTATCAATATCTCTTCTACCATGCTGTAATAGTGGTGTATTACTCATTCACGATATAGTTTTATATAGATAATTGAACATAATCAATTAGTTATGATGAAAAGCAGGCGCGGTAAATTCACACATACCTGGATGATAATACTAGTTTCTACAATGTTCTTTTTGACACCAGCTCTGTCATTCGCGATCGCACATGACATTGATACTCATGATCCCGCACCTGTGATCTCTACCCTTTCTGATACGCCTACAATGACAATGTCTCTGGAGTTCGATCAGACCTCTGAAATAGAGCATATTATGAGGCAGATAAGCAGTGAAATGCTGGGTGGCTATATCCAGGACCTTCAAGACTTCGGCACTCGGTATTCATACAATGTCGAGGAATGCTTCAAGGCCTCGGCATATATATCATCCATCTTCGAGAGGAATGGCCTTAATACCTGGTATGATGAATTTGATCTAGTTGGATATCCGCAGAGGAATGTTATTGCCGAGCTACCTGGAAAGACAGCCTCCAATCAGATATTCATAATCTGTGCTCATCACGATTCCACAAGCGACCAGCCACTTCAACTGGCACCTGGGGCCGATGATAATGGAAGCGGAGTAGCAGCAGTATTGGCTGCTGCTGAGTTATTGTCAGATTATGAGTTCGATTACACCATCCGTTTCATAACTTGGTCCGGCGAGGAGCAAGGCCTCTGGGGAGCTAAGCATTATGTTGATGAAGCCCTTTTGGCTGGTGAGGACATAGGTGGCGTTATAAATCTGGACATGATAGCACATAATCCAGACCCAGGATCACTCTACGTGGAGATGGACACCGCGGACTATAATGAGATATCCGAACCCCTGGGAAATTTCACCGAGGCAATTGCTGAGAAGTATCAACACATCTCGCTCCTGGACATCGTTAAGACCCGGGGAAGGGATAGCAGTGACCACGCAGCCTTCTGGGCCTATTATCCCGCACTGATGCTCATTGAGAATATCTTTTCCAATGATTATCACCAAACGACCGACACCATCGACAAATTAAATCTCACCTACTGTGCCAATATTACCCAGATAGCTATTGCGACCCTGGCAGAGCTGGCATTTCTCAATTCGACGGATGTCATGCCCCCAGTCCTCATTGATGAATTCCCGATCAATGGAAGCTATGGCATGGCCAATCCAACCATATCCATCAAGGCCCTAGACCCCTCACCCCTCAACGCATCCAATATCATGTTATTTGTCAATGGCTCCCTCGTGCCACATATCCTAACACCTGGTACCAATGGTGACATTATCTCTTATCATCACACTCCTGGATTTGCGAATGGGGAGATAGTACAGTGTGAGGTATTTATCTCAGATATAAGTGATAATTCAGCCGAATATAATTGGTCCTTCATCGTTGATTCCATAATTCCAGAGGCCCCGACCAATTTGAAGATAGAGCTTACCAGGATCGAGTTGGTCAAACAAGGGCTGGTCTTGAATAATGGAATTACAGGACAAGATCTGTTGGGAGCCTTTGCCCCCTCTGTCATGTACCTGGATAATGAGTATAAAATGTGGTACACTGGCCATAATATAAAACACCAGATAATGTATGCCAATTCCTCTGATGGGATATCGTGGCAGAAATATGGAGTCATAATCCCCTATGGCTCTCTTGGAGATGAGGATTTCGCTGGTGCGGATCATCCCACAGTGGTTTTCGAGGATGACGAATATAAGATGTGGTATTCTGGAAACAATGGCACATCATACAGGATCCTTTATGCCAATTCCTCTGATGGTCTTACCTGGGTCAAGCAAGGCCTGGTCATGGATCTGGGTTCAGAGGGCGATATGGATGATGCTGGTCTTTATTCCCCTACTGTTATCAAGGATGCTAGTGAATATAAGATGTGGTATTCTGGCACCTATGATTCTCTGGACAGTATACTATATGCTAATTCCACAGACGGCCTTACCTGGGTCAAGTATGGTAAGGTTCTTGGAAGCTCCGATTACGGTGAATTCGATAAATACGAAATCAATGCTCCTAGTGTTGTCAGGGTGGCCAATGAGTATCGGATGTGGTTCACTGGTTCTGACAGAGCGAATGGGAGAATAATATATGCTAATTCCACAGACGGTCTTCATTGGAACACCCCTGGCCTGGCCGTGGATATAGGAGATATTGGAGATATAGATCGCCTATCATCCAGTGACTGCTCGGTGATCTACCATGACGATGAGCTGAAATTGTGGTACTCTGGCTTTGATGGGTTAGCATGGCGCATCCTGTATGCCAATATGACCGATGAAGAGGACAAGGTCGACCTGGCCATCAGCTGGCCTCTATCGATCTCCGAGGATGTCCAATATTATGAATTGATCAGGGCACACTCGCCCGCGACATTCGGCAGGGTTGGTGGAACTGTGGATAATGGAACAATTCTGACCACCACCGGGGATGTTTGGAGCTTCAATCTTGGTCATACAGATATAATCGATTGCACCATCTGGGTGGATGAGGGCGGTGTATGGTGGAATCTGGATGACTATTGCTCAGTGGATGATATCACCGGCTTGGTGACCATGAGCGATGGCTGGCCCCTTTGGGCAGATTTGATAATCCATGGTTGGTTCAATTATTCAGGAGACCACATTATCAGGACCTCAGGCCAGGTGGTGGTAGGGAATGGTCTGGGAGACGAGGATCTACACAATTATTACTACAAACTAAAGGTCTATGACAGGGCCGGAAACGCTGCCGAATGCCCGGTCATGGTGGGTAAGATAGGAACAGAGGTAGATACTGGCTGGAACCTGATATCCTCACCCTTCCTTTCACAATCTCCTGAGTCAGATCATGCTCTATCAAGTCTTGATTGGACCTATGTCCTCGCCTACAATGCATCCAATACTACAAACCACTGGCTGTCCACATCGACCTTCAAACCTCCCGAATTTAATGATCTGACCACTATCCAGGATGATATGGCCCTGTGGGTGTTATTACCTGGAGACGAGGCGTATGTAGCCATTGGTGAGGTGGGAGATTCCTCCATAGAACTTGCAGTTGGCTGGAACCTGATATCATACCCATACCATGATTCAAGGGCCATGGAAGATGTGTTCTTTGGCCTTCCCTATGATAGAGTTGAAAAGTTCTCCTCTTCCGCTCAATACAATATCGAGGTAATGCTCTCTACAGATCTAATGGAGCCAGGTAATGGTTATTGGGTATACATGAGCTCTGCGGCCACATGGAATATCGATAATCCATGATAATTCACACCCCAAATATTTATTAATGGTATCCTTTCCCATTGTCCATGAAGCTATTCGGTTCATCAGGTATCAGAGGAATGTTCGGAGAAAAGATCACCACCCAGCTGGCTAACGAGGTTGGCATGGCGGTTGGAACGGTCTATGATTCAGTGGTAATTGGCTGGGACACGAGGACGACCAGCGAGCTCTTGAGCAGGGCTTTGGCCGCAGGTCTCATGGCTACAGGAGCGGAAGTCTGCATAGCGGGCATGACCTCCACGCCCACACTGGCCAATGCGACAAAGGAATTCAAGGCAGGTCTGATGATCACGGCCTCCCACAATCCAGCTCCCGATAATGG
>JAGLQE010000175.1 GCA_023137005.1 Thermoplasmata archaeon | reverse complement strand
GGTATTGTTTCAGGATATGATGTTCTGGAGATAGGCGGGGGTTCAGGCTCCCTCACGATGATGATGGCCAGCGCGGTCATGCCTGATGGGAAGATCACTAGTTATGAGAGAGAGCCGCGATCGGTCAAGGTGATAAGGAAGAACCTGGAAATATCTGGTCTCTCACCCTATGTCGAGCTCAGGGAGGCGGATGCTCAGGATTGCGAGGATGTGAACTTGTACGATGTCGTGACCACCGATATGCCAGAGCCATGGAAGATCATGGATATCATTGAAAAGGCACTGAAACCTGGAGGTCATTACTGTGCGTATGTCCCTTCCATGAACCAGGTGGAGGCCACGGTCAAATGCCTGAGGCAGAGAAATTTCTTCGATGTCAGGGCTCAAGAGACCCTATTGAGAAACATCGTGGTGGGTGAAAAGGGCACCAGGCCGGATTATCAAATGCTAGGCCATACTGGATATCTATGCTTCGCCAGGTATCTGGGTGACGGTCAGTAGGCTCAATCTTACTATGTATCTTATTGGTATTCTATCAAACATCCATATTTGATTCCCAAACGTATATAAGCAGATACATCTATATACGCATTGCAATATAAATATACTGGATGGTCTAGGATAATGAAGGTTCTCGTGCTATGCGTGGACAGGGACAATGATCTGGGGATAAAGACAGATTTCGAAGGTCCTGTCATCGGAAGAGAAGAGAATATCAAAGCAGCCATAGCTCTGGGACTCGCCGATCCGGAGGACGCGGATACCAATACCATCCTCGCGGCCATATCCACTTACGACGATCTGAAAAGAAAGGGAATAGATGCAGAGGTTGCCACCATCCTCGGGGACGTGGACGTGGGCTATAACTCGGATATCATCCTCACAAAACAACTTGAGGAGGCCATTGAGGCCACGGCAGCCACCAATGCGGTCCTTGTAAGCAATGGGGCAGAGGATGAGTTCATATTCCCCATCATATCATCCAGGATAAAGGTTGATTCGGTTCGTAGTGTCATGGTAAAGCAGGAAAGGAGCCTGGAATCATTCTACTATCATATCATTAAGATACTGAAGGATGCGAAGATGAGAAAAAAGCTCTTTGCTCCGATAGCTATTGGCCTTCTGGTATATGGGACAATATCCATCCTACCTTTCTTCACCCTACTGATATCCGGTGATACGCAGGAGGCGATCAATGAGCTTTCTTCAAGAGCTGCTGGTACATTCTCTTTCATATTGGGAGTATTCCTGTTGCAGAGTGCGTACCAGATAGGCGATCTCTTCAAGCATGGACCAAGGAAGATCAGACGCTCCCTTTCAGAGGGCGACCTCACTCTACCTTTCTTCATCTTCTCTCTTTTCCTATTCATATTCGGTATCCTGAGGGGCTATGATGCCGCCAATATAGAATTGGACCCGGAATACGAGGGAGTGTTCAATCAGATACTCCTGTTTCTCAGTGGTAGCATTTATTGGTTCGCAGGAAGTTTTCTAGTATTCGAGTCAAAGAATGTGGCCAATTCCATGATCAGCAGAGAGCAGGTGCCCGTCTCTTTTTGGACCATTGCCACCTCCATAGTCGCAGTAACTTTCCTCACACTTGGTGGGGTGCATTATATGATGTTCGCTACCAACCTCCCCTATGAAGGAACCTTATCTTCCATCCTATTCGAGATAATTCTGGGCCTAGCAATAGCGGTCATCGGAGGCTATGTGAGCCATCGGCTGAGTAGTGAGGTCTCGTCCTATTCCGAGGGCTGGCGCAGGTGATCGTCTCACCATTAAATTAATATCAAAGTGCGTTCTCTCACATTCGATGCTGGAATTAAGAGAAAGGGATGGCCTATCAAGGATATGTCGCCTGAAGACCAGGAGCAATACCATTGATACTCCAACCCTGTTGCCAGTGATAAATCCTAATTTACTTCTCATCGATCCAAAGGAAATGGTGGAGGAGTTCGGTATCCAGGCTCTCATAACCAATTCCTACATAATCAAGAAGAATGATGATCTCAGAGAGAAAGCCCTGTCCAAGGGTCTTCACAAGATGTTGGACTTTGATGGCACCATAATGACCGACTCAGGCACTTTCCAGTCCCACATCTACGGAGAAGTACCACTGGATCCCATGGAGATCGTGGAGTTCCAGAGGGATATCGGTTCGGATATCGGCACCATTCTGGACATATTCACCGAACCAGGAGACAATCATACCAAGGCCGACAAGGACCTGGAAATAACTCTGGAAAGAGCCAGGGCATCGACTAAATTGAAAGGAGATATGATGCTGGCAGGCACGATCCAAGGCGGTGTTTACAAGGATCTCAGAGAAACCTCCGCTATGGAAACCTCATCAATGGACATCGATCTGTTCCCCATTGGAGGCGTGGTTCCCCTCATGGAAAAACAACAATATTCCACACTGGTGGATGTTGTGATGTCTGCGAAGAAAGGGCTGGATCCCGGAAGACCAGTTCATTTGTTCGGATGTGGACATCCACTGATATTCTCATTGGCTTCCCTGATGGGGTGCGACCTCTTCGATTCCGCGGCCTATGCCAAATTCGCCAATAAAGGAAGAATGATGTTCCCGGACGGCACACGCTTCCTGGATGAAATGGACGTATTGCCTTGTGAATGTCCAGTATGCTCCTCACACACTGCGGCCGAGCTCCAGTCCGATCCTGACAAGGAGAAAAAGCTGGCACGGCATAATCTGCATGTTTCCTTTGCCGAATTGCGAAGGGTGAAGCAGGCCATACACGAAGGCCACATTTGGGAATTCACAGAGACCAGATGCCGTAATCATCCATCTCTCATGAAGGCCTTCCAGACCCTTG
>JAGLQE010000174.1 GCA_023137005.1 Thermoplasmata archaeon | reverse complement strand
TAGTTCAAAAATCTCTTTAAACCATAGACGTAATGTGAGGGTTCCACTTCAGTTCATGGATCTTTTTATCATGTTCTGAATACGGCCAGGACATGGCTCTCTGATGTTTCAGAATAGGAACAACAGAGGTGGGGGGATTCGAGATGAAGCCTGCACAGACAAAGGAAGGAAGTAAATCTCCAATAGGAATTGGAAACCCTGAATCAACAGAGTTATCTCTGTTCGTCAGGACATCGGATGAGGATATCAAGGGGTGGGACAGGGCAAAGATCCATGATGCCCTCATCAAAGAAACCAGCATCAGCGAGGATGCGGCGTCCATTGTTGCCAGAGAAGTTGAGAAACTCATTCTGGACCTGGATATAGAATACATTACAGCTCCACTTATCAGGGAGCTGACCAATGCAAAGCTGGTGGAATACGGTCTGGCCAAAATAAGAAAACAACACACAAGGCTGGGTGTTCCACTCTACGACGCACGCCAGATAATCATAAACCCCAATAAGGAAAATGCGAATGTTCCACACGGGCCAGAAGCCACGAACATGACCCTTGCCGAGAACATCAAGAAGGAATTCGCTCTTATCGAGGTCTTTGATCCCTCCATCGCTGATGCTCATATGAAAGGGGAGATCCATCTGCACGACTTGGGCATGATCGATCGACCATATTGCAGCGGGCAATCCATCGAATATGTGAAAAAATTCGGTCTCAACCTGCCAGGAGCCATGTCCATAGCCAAGCCGGCCAAACATCCTGATGTACTGATACAGCATGTGGTGAAGTTCTCCGCTGCTCTTCAGGGCCACTTTGCGGGGGCAATAGGGTGGGATGCATTCAATCTCTTCCTAGCGCCCTACCTGGAGAATGTTGACGATGTACAGATGAAACAACTGGCCCAGATACTGGTCTACGAGTTCGCACAGCAGGCCGTTGCCCGGGGTGGTCAATCCATTTTCAGTGATCTCAATCTTTATTGGGAGGTTCCCAAGCACTTCATGGATGTTCCTGCTATAGGACCAGGTGGAGAGGATCTGGGACACAATTATTCCGAGTACAGTCACGATGCCCAGAGATTTGTCAATGCTCTCATGGATGTTTACCTGGAAGGGGATGCCATGGGAAGGCCGTTCTTCTTTCCCAAACCCAATGTCCACATAACAGAAAAATTCTTCAAGACAGATGGTCATGAGGAATTCCTTGACAAGATATGCCAGGTGGCTGCGGAGAAGGGAAACACCTATTTTGTATTTGACAGGGGGGACACCGCCAAGATAAGCGAGTGTTGCAGGCTTACATTCAAACTGGATGATAGTGATCTGGAGGATGCAAAGACACCCTGGAAGATGCGGTACTCCGCCATGCAGAACTGCACCATCAATCTCCCGAGGATAGCCTATGAGGCCAATATGGATGATGCAAAATTGTTCGAGATCATATCAGAAAGAATAGAACTGGCAGCCATTGCCCATGTCAAGAAGAAGGAGTTCATAACCAAGCTTCTCGGCCTCGGGAAGTACGGACCGCTCTCTCTGCTGGCAATGGAGCTGGATGATGAACCCTATTACAGATTACACAGAGCCACCTTCCTGGTTGGAATGGTGGGCCTGAATGAGATGGTCCAGTTCCATACAGGTGACGAGATGCATGATAACAAGGATGCCCTTATGTTCGGCCTCAAGATAATCGCTTATATGAACCAGGAAGCAAAAAGAATTGGAGACAAATATGGAATTAAAATGCCATTGGAACAGACTCCGGCAGAATCCACGGCCTACAGGATGGCGCGCCTGGACACGAAACATTTCCCATTGCAGGCTCCCACGGTGATCAAGGGGAACAGATCGACCAGAGAGATATACTACACCAATTCCACCTACATGAACGTGGGCATTGAGCAGAATCCCATCGAGAAGGTGAAGAAGGAAGGTCTATTCCACCCGCTCATCGAGGCCGGAGCACTCACCCATGTGTGGCTAGGGGAGAGTAAACCTAACCCTGCCAGCCTTGCGAATTTCGTCAAGAAGACCATGTGGAATACCCAGAACACGCAGATCGCCTTCAGCCCGGAGTTCACCTCCTGTCTGGATTGCGGAAGGACGGTTAGGGGGCTGTCCGATGCATGTCCAAGATGCTCCTCACTCAATGTGGAGGGCATAACCAGGGTGACCGGATTCTTCAGCAAGGTGGGCTCATGGAACAAGGGCAAGACCGGGGAGCTGGCAGATAGGTACAAGACAGAAGTATAGTTTCACGAATCACGATTAACTCCCCCTTTTTTTTTGTATAATCTAGAGCGAGTGCCCGCTCTAGATTTTACAAACTTTTTATGAACTAGCTTGCGCAGTTCATGCGATTTCTGTGGATAGCTGAGCCAAGGCGAAGCTTTACGGATTTTTTATGACTGACAGAGTTCAGTCATACGATTATAACAGAGCGAGAGCCCGCTCTAGATTTTACAAACTTTTTGAGATGGATAACTTTGTTTTCCATCTGTTTTATGACCGACAACAGTTCGGTCATTCGATGAACTAGCTTGCGCAGTTCATGCGATTTCTGTGGATGTTAGTTAGCACTATGCAAGCATAATGTTAATTGTCAAAAAAAGGGATTTGTCAAGCCGAGTGTGGCAGTGTGTAGGGATAATGTCTCAAAGGTTGAGGACACCCCCGTCCATCGGGCGGGGTCCTTATCCTCAGCCCATTTAACAAATGCCTTTACCCAAACGTCTCTAAGCTTCCAACTCAGGCTCCAGCTCATCAACCTCTTCAGGTTTCTTGCGCATGAAGAACAAGAGGCTGAGAATGACTATCGCGGCCATAAGAAGGAGGAGCCACCAGTAGTTGGTGGGGCTGTCGTCTGGTAGAACATCATCAGAAACATCATCAATTATATCTGTGATATCGGGGTCCAGAGGATCGGCATCAATGTGGTCTGGAACTTCATCGCCATCATCATCCAGATCTGCATTGTTACCTATTCCGTCTCCATCTGTGTCTTCCCACTCATTCTCATCCAATGGAAACTCATCCTCATTATCTGGAGTACCATCTCCGTCATCGTCAATGTCGGTATTGTCACCAGTGCCATCATTATCGGTGTCGGTGGTTTCAGTTGGATCCAATGGTAGATCGTCATCAATGTCTGGTGTTCCATCATTATCATCATCTGGATCTGTTTCATCTGGAATGCCATCACCGTCAGTGTCCAGCATAGTGAAGAATGAGGAATAATAAGGCAATACCAGAGGATTGCCAAGAACATCTGTAGCATTTGTTCCTATTGATAACGTGTATACCATGCTATAACTGAGGTCTTCAGCTAAAGTTATCTCGAGAGTCCGGTTATCTATCCAGTGATAATCAGAAATATTGATATATGGACTTAAAGAGAAGGCAAGCTCAACAGAATTCTTATCCATTGCTTCATTGAACTGAATAAATATCGTAGTATTTATTGGAATGTTCTCTTCATTTATCCAGGGGGAGGTGGTCCTTACTGTGGGGGCAGTGCTGTCAATAGTGAAAATGAATGATTCTCTGGATTCGTGGCCTAAGATATCAACCGCAAGGGTCTCGATAATGTAATTTCCATCCATCCACCCAGTGGTGTTTATACTGTAGGAAATATCAAATGTTTGGTTAGGTTCGCCATTGATGGAATAATTGACAAAGGCTAGGTGATCCTCTAAGACAGAGAACTCAAGGATCGTGCCTGGGAGAATGATGGAATTGTTGGCTGGAGAAATAAGAGTTATTATCGGAGCTGTGGAGTCTATGGTAAAAGTAAATGACCTTGTGAAATTATTGCCAGCAATGTCATTTGCCACTACCTTGATCACATGAACACCATCTGCCCAACTAGTGGTATCAATGTCAAAAGGTGCAGATAGAATAATAGGATCATTGCCATTAATAGTGTATGATACACCATTTAAATAAAGGTCAATAACATTGAGATCAAGGATCGTGCCAGCAATGATCAATGAATTGTTTGTCGGTTTATTGATATTAATATTGGGTTCCACCGTGTCCCATATAAGCTCAAATTCATCGAATGCAATATTGCCAACATTGTCAGTGACAGTTAATCTGATGATATATATTCCATCCACATCTGCACTCAGATTGGTGTCTTCAGTATCAGGAGTTCCAAAGGTTATGTTGCCAGGGCCGAATTCTTGGGTCCAAAGATAGGTGGCGATTCCAGATGTGGTGTCGCTGACAGTTGCATTTTGTGTGTATTGGGCATTTGCGATATTATCAAGACCTGAATCAACATTTGGACTTGTTGCATCCCAGGTAAGCTCAAATTCATCGAATGCGCTATTGCCAGCATTGTCGGTAACAGTTAATCGGATGATGTATGTTCCATCAGTATCTGCGCTGATTGTGGTGTCTTCTGCATTAGGTGAGCCGAAGGTTATGTTGCCAGGGCCGGATTCTTGGGTCCATTGATAGGTGGCAATGCCTGATGTAGCATCACTGGCTGTTGCATCCAGTATGTATGGGGCGTTGACAGTTGCATCTGTGCCAGCATCTACTATTGGATTGGCAATATCCCATATCAATGTAAACTCATCATAAGCGGTATTACCAGCTAGGTCTGTTA
>JAGLQE010000173.1 GCA_023137005.1 Thermoplasmata archaeon | reverse complement strand
TCGCGAGAGACGCAGAGGCGGGGTGTTCTCAATATTGTGCTAGCGAGTGACAATACAGAGTGCTAATCCGCGAACCTCGTCCAAAGGACGGGGGTGTCTTCATCCTTTGAGATATTATCACGACACACATCATTATTTCCGGGGCCTTTAGCTGAAGCTAGCAGAATCGAATCAAACTCTTTACCTGCAGAGAATACAAACACGTTTGATCAAAATAAATGCGTAGGTTCTATGGGGTAAGTCGCATTTAAAAAATAAATATAAAAAAAGTAAAGGGTGGGCCCCCTTTCGGGGACCCAATTTAGTTTCACGTTCTCAGACGCTTATGGCTCTACAAGTTCCTCTGGCGCTGCCGGTGGTGCTGGTGCATCCATTGGAGGGGCTGGTACTTCTTCTTCGTCCATTCCCATTGGCTCGTAGTCATCTTCGTCATCTTCGAAGCCGAACTCGTCGTCATCGTCGTCATAGTCGTCTGCGTCGCCCTTGAACCTGCTGAATACCATCAGCAGAATGGCGATGACTATCACGAGGAACAGGAGCAGGGACAAAGCCTTGACACCTGTGTCGAACCAGTCGGTCTCGATCGGGTTGTAGGTCTCACCAGGTAGTGAGCTCATGACCTCGATGGACTGATCATAGGGTGTAGGATCCATGCCAGCATCTGGGCCTATGGCGTCGATGGTGACTGGTATTGCGTATGGCTTTCCATTGACCATGTCCTTGTCAGCTATCATGTCAAATGTGACCGTTGTGTTCTGACCTGGGGCCAGATCACTGATCTTTATGACCATGATGGTTGAGCCCGGAGTTGAGTAGACACCTTCCATGTACAGGTTGATCTCGACTATTTCCCTTATATTGTCCACGTCCAGTGATTCCACTGTGTAGAACATCTCTTCTGGGAAGTCGAAGTTGTCATACTGTACCATGTCCGTGAAGACGCCGGTCCAGTCGAACTGCATTTTGAAGTCTGACTCAAGGTCCCAGGGTTCGATCTCTGTGTCATCTACCTCGAAGCTAACAAAGACGTCCCTTGCGGTGTCATCACCGAGGTTCGTAATGGTCAGCTCAAGTTCGAAGTAGTCGCCTGGTACGATATCATCTGCTGTGAATGCTGTAATCAACAACTGAGGACCGTATCCTGTGAAATCAATGACTGCGCCACGGGTGTAGTCGATAACAACTGTGACCTGCTCGAGTGTTTCCTCAATAACTGCGGTGATCTCCAGTGAGAACGGGTACCTGTCTGGTATGAAGCTTGGGTCTGTATCAACATCGAAGACTGCATCGAAGTCGTCATCTGCATCCCATGCATCCTCTGGAGTTGATGGGTTTGCGTCATTTGCCCAAACCCATGGATCGCCCATATTGATGATCGGGTTGTACCATGGTGTGTTGTTGAAGTTGGCTCTGACGGTCACATCAATGAAGTTATATCCCTCATCATTGTGTATGGCCACGGTTATTGTGTTTGCCCTGATGTCGCCCTTGTCCTCTGCTGTGACATCTGCAGGTGTAATAACTGCATGGCATGAAATAGCCTGGTCATCAACAAAGATGCTGAAGACTGCGAAAAGCTCGTTTGCTGGTAGGGCACCGAGGTTGGTGTCGAAGAAGCCACTTGCTTCATTCAATTCACCAGTATTGAACCAATATCCTACATAGCTGATAGGTAGCCTGTGCTCGCCTATTGGGATGTCATTTTCTACGATCAACGAGACGATGAACGAAATATTATCGCCCACGTCAAGGAAATCAATGAACAGAGTAAGATCATCAAAGTAAGCAACTCCATCCTCTGCCCAGAAGAACTGGGGGTTACGAAAGTAGTCCCATCCGCCGCCGGTTGTTGGGTCTATCTGGAATTCAACATTGTATAATGGGTGGTTCGCATTGTTCTCGAGTGTTACTTCCACCATTACGATCTCATCGGTGTATGTGCTCTGGTCTATATGTGGCATACCGTATACTGGCTGTGCATTCTCGTAGATCCTTGTCCCATTGTCTGCGATCTCCTCGACTATCCTGCAACCGATCGTTGTTACCTGATAGATCGAGATCTTAGTGTCAACCGCGTTGGGGCTGAGTGGGTCTGTGTCCCTGAAGTTGAAATCAACTTCAAAGTCAACATCCCAACCGCTCTCTGTGATCACCAGATCACTGTCAGCTCTTGCGTATGTGATAACTGCTGAACCTGTGTAGATATCGGGTGTTGTGCCTGCCGGAACATTGACCCTGTAGTTTGCGTCAACGTTTGCTCCAGCTCCAATTCCCAATGGTATTATACAGTAATCAATACCATTTGCGAATGTGAGTGGTTCTGGTGCTACAACGGTGCATGTCATATCTGTGACACCTGTGGTATCAAAGTTGTTCAAGTTGAGTGTCGCTGCCTCGAAGTTGTCTCCAGCCTCGAACCTTGCATCATCTCCGGCGCCAGTTGCATCCACCATATTCGGTAGATTATCAACATTTTCTGTGGCTGGATCATCAAAGATAGAACTCAGGTAGATCTCTACACTGAAGTCTACTTCATTTATGAAAACATTAGTATTCGCGTTCTCATAAGTAATGGTGCAGTCAACTACGGTATCTGCGGTCAATCCAAGTTCTGCAGTCTCGAGTACATCGAATTCCCAGGTGTATACCATGGTCTGTCCATCTGCATTTGGGCTCCATGGTGCTGCTGTGGGTGTTCCTTCATAATGTGGTGCATTTGTTGTTGTGACATCATCTTGGAAATCAAAGACTCCAGCATTGAAGTCAGTGATGTTCACACGAACATCCAGAACATCGTCACCAACGGTTCCATCGAAATCTACATCCAGACACTGGATCTCAATGCGCAATACATTGGCTGTAGCTGTATCATCAGATACTCCATCTCCCTCTCCTAAGAGAAAGAGTGAAGTTGCTGCAACATCAGCATAATACACTCCCTCATCCAACATGAAGTCGGGATCATACACTACCTCGAACATATTGTCCAGGATCTCTGTGTCTCCTACTACCAATGGCGCACTAATCAGTGCTACCATTGTGCTAATCATCATCACGCATACTACTAGTAGTGCGCTTCCCTTCTGCCAAGTTTGTTTCATAGAGTTTTTCCTCCTATAACTTTCGCTTGTTCTCTTCCTTTGGTTTTTCCCATCCCAAGTTTTCGGTGATGAGGTTTAAGTTATCTCGAACATTATTGCAATAGTATATAAAGATTCCGTCATTCTTATAAAATAGATTAAATAAAAATAATTATATTTATGTCATTATCATTCATAACAGGTTAACATATTACCATTTAATCATTATATATTTTCATTATTTGTTTATATTTGATATAATTATAATAAATAAAAATAGAATATTGATCATAAAATTTCATACATTTGATCAATTGTTAATATCTGCTCTATTTTTAATAAAAAGAATGGGATCTTTCATTAATGCTCACACGTGAATAAGCACTGGGTGGTCATTTGATTATTAATTCTTGTATACTTATTTCTATAGATAACATTAAATATAAAGTTAAATATAATGTCATTATCCTTTAGTATACAGTATCTGTATATTAATAAATGAGGTGAGGTCATGAACCCAAACACCAAATTAGAACATTCTGGGCTATGGAAGAGAACACTGGCAATAATGCTTGTAATCATAATGGTAACAATGGTAGCGACGCCGATGGTAAGTGCTGAAAGAGCACCGGACGATCAGATCCTATCGAGCTATCCTTTAAAAATCAGCAGTGATGCGGGATACGAACTCAGTACGCCCGGACCCAATGTCTATAATTCCGATCCGGCACCCGCCCCGTCTGTTGCCATATTGACAGAGGGCTTCGATGGAGGAGTCTTCCCACCTGCTGGATGGTCCGTGGACCAAACAGCCACTGGTGTGTATATGGGCTTAGTTGGTCTATACTGGGATCTTTGGGATGACACATACTTCCCTGTCACGGTCTCACCACCAAATTGTGCAGGGATCTACTGGGGCGATGGCACAGGCCTTGACCCTGTCCAGGATGAAAGGTTGAGAACACCTTCCTTGGACCTATCTACTGCCTCGGACGCAAGTGTGACATTCATGAGCTGTTACTACTGGGACTCATCTGATCCATCAGACTTCAATGATGTCGAGGTCTCAACAGATGGTGGAGGATCATGGACACAGGTCGCCGACCTGCTGCACGACGCAACTTATGAATTGGGCGGTGCAGGATTTGGCGGAGCTGGCTGGAACTGGAATGAAGTTCCGATCACAATAGATCTCACGCCCTATTGCGGCTTTCCTAATGTACAGGTCGCTTGGCATTATTATTCTGTCCCGCCAGCATGCGGCAATTCGGTCTGGTTCATCGATGATGTCCTGATCGACATGACCTTGGGCTATGGCGTGGACCTTCAACCTCCCTTCCAACAGGATACATGCACCTTCGTGGGAGAAGAAGTGGATTACCCACTCACGGTCACTAATATTGGAGCATTTGTTGATACATATGATCTGTCGGCATCAGGCAATGCCTGGCCGGTTACCTTTATCTCGGGCGGAGTGGAGACGCCCCTACTGAACCCTAGCTTCGAAACAGGGGATTCCACCAACTGGATAGCGACCGACGTGGCTGGTCCATACGTGCCGATGTTCGTTGGGGGGGCGGGTAATCAATGCCCGGATATAGCAACGGCCTTCCTTACTGCGCCAACTGATGGTATATTTTCACTTCAGCATGGGTTTGATGGGGCTGGACCTGGGAACATACTATTGGGCCAGGACTACACGGTACCGTATGGAGCTCCAACACTGACATTCGACTATCGAGCGGCATGGGATCTTGTTTTGGTCCCGGCAACTATCGATAGAACCTTCTCGGTGCACATAGAGCCCGCAGGAGGAGGAGCCCCCTTGCAAACAGATCTTATACTGACCGCTGTCGCAAATACCCAGGTCGATGATACTGGCATACTGCAAGGCATTGTGGACCTCAGTCCTTTCATGGGCAGCACTATTTACATTGACTTCGACTGGTGGGTGCCTGAGACCAACTCCGGCCCGGCATACTTCGAACTGGACAATATCCAGATCGTAAACCCGGAGTTTCCGATAACCCAGATCGGCCCGATACCCATTGGTGATTCCATTCCATTCATCGCGAGGGTGACAGTACCGGGCGGCATGGGTCCTGGTGATTTTGACCCTGCGAATATAATGGCCTCCTCACAGACCGATCCCCCGGGCATTACCACCTTGGTGGATGAGCAGTTTGAAGGCGCATTCCCGCCTGCTGGTTGGACGGTCATAGACAATGAAGGAACTGGTGTAGATTGGAGAAGGAACGATGCCTGGGGAGATGGGAATTATGTCACTGGTGGAGCTGACTTCTGTGCCGATTCCAATTCAGATTCGGCCGGAGTTCTTGACTTCGACACCGAACTATGGACCCCCTCGTTCGATCTTTCTACCGCCACGGCTCCTGTGCTTTCTTATGATGCCAATTACCAGAACCTAGGGGATATCCTAGATGTGGACATCAGCACAGACGGCGGGGGCTCTTGGACCAACTTGCTCAGTTGGAACGAGGATCATGGTGGTTTCTTTTCCACTCCCTCCGAGCATGTTGATATTGATCTATCGGCTTATATCGGTCAGTCAAATGTGATAGTACGATGGCATTATTTCGACCCGAATTCTTCGCCTGATTGGAATTGGTATGTCCAGATAGACAATGTTCAGGTAAATGCCATAATGACGGGTACATTCGACATTGCCCAGATAAAGACATCATGGCCATATGATATTCCATGGACCGATGACATGGAAAGCGGTCCTGGTCTATGGACGACGACCGGGTTCTGGCATCAGGTGCAGGACGGCGTGAGCCCGTATCCGAACAGTTACAGCCCAGTAACGAGCTGGTGGTACGGCCAGGACAGCACTGGCGATTACGATAATGGTTTCACGAACTCTGGAAGGCTCGAATCACCATGGTTCGATCTAACTGGATACACCGAGGCATTGATCAGCTTCGAGGAATGGTTTGAAACAGAAGGATTGTTTGGTATTGTTGACCAGAGATACATCCAGTATGACACTGGTAGTGGCTGGACCAATATCCAACTGCTCCCAGAGGATGGGATGAACACCTGGCATCACCGCACCATTGACCTGACACCATACTGCGGACAGATAATCAGGCTCGGTTTCTATTTCGATTCGGTTGACAATATAGGTAATAATTTCGATGGCTGGTATGTTGATGATGTGTACGTGGGCCAATGCGATGTCGACCTCACACCAGATCTCCAGATTGCAAGCGAGTACTATGGCAATGATGTGGATTATGTATTGACAGTTGACAATACTGGAGTTATTCCAGACACCTATGATCTTTCTGTGGCAGGCAATGCCTGGCCCACTACCTTCTGGGATATCACAGGCACAGTCCCCATAACCGATACTGGGGTTCTGGCCGCGGGTGCTAGTTTTGATTTCATCGCCAGGGTGAGCATTCCGATACTCACTGCTGGAATGGTAGATACCGCGACCATCATCGCTACTTCCCAGACCGATATTATAGTTTGGAACGATGCTCAGGTGCAGACCACTTCACTTCAGCCCTATGGTGTCAGCCTATTCCCTGGTTTCCAGGCTATAAGCGAGTACTATGGCAATGATGTGGATTATGTAATTTCGGTTGATAATACAGGAGTTCTTCCAGATACCTATGACCTTACCGTGGCAGGCAATGCCTGGCCCACTACCTTCTGGGATATCACTGGTACTATACCAATTACTGATACAGGAGTCATGGCACCAGGAACTACCTTGAACATAGTTGTCAGGGTAAGTATTCCGATACTCACTGCTGGCATGGTGGACACCGCGACCATCACTGCTACATCTCAGAATGATCCGATCGTATGGGACACTGCCCAGGTGCAGACCACTTCACTACAGCCCTATGGGGTTGACCTGAATCCAGTTTTCCAGTCTGAAAGCCACTATTATGGAGATACTTACAGTTATACACTTACGATCGACAATACTGGAGTTCTTCCAGACACCTATGACCTTACCGTGGCAGGCAATGCCTGGCCCACGGTCTTCTCCGATACATGGGGAATGCCGATAACTGATACAGGCTCTATCCTGGACGGAGGAAGCATGGACATTGTGGTCGAGGTAAGCATTCCAATACTCACTACCGGAATTGTGGACACCGCGACCATCACTGCTACATCTCAGCATGATCCGGTCGTATGGGACACTGCCCAGGTGCAGACCACTTCATTGCAACCATATGGTGTACAGGTGACACCCAATCTTCAGACTCAGTCTGAATATTACGGGAACACTGTGGAATATACCATGACCGTGGAGAATACCGGAGTGTACGTCGATACCTATGACCTAACCATGGCTGGCAATGCCTGGCCCACGACCATCTGGAATGATAATGGCAATACAATGATAAACAGTATTGGCCCGATCCAGCCAGGTAATGCTGAGGATATCAGGGTAACGGTCGATATACCATTACTCACTGCAGGTGTTATTGACACCGCGACCCTAACAGCCACCTCCCAAAATGACCCAGTCATTTGGGACAATGCCCAGGTCCAGACAACCTCAATGCAGCCATACAATGTGGCGATGTCACCCAACTTCCATAGTGGTGATGGAGATACAGGGACCTTTGTGACCTATGATTTTATAGTTTTCAATATTGGAACACTCCCAGATAATTATGACATAACCTTCTGGGGCAATGGATGGCCAGTGCAAATAATGGATGCGACCGGGTCTTTCCCGATAAGCTCCACAGGTGTAATTATGCCAGGAGCTACATTCAGCTTCCAGGTATGGGTCTTCATTCCGGCCAATATTCCACCAGGTTGGACAGATAATGTGAATATCAGGGTCACATCTCAGAGCGATCCTGTGGTCTTTTACACCTCGACCATCCAGACAGAAAGTGATCCAGATTTCTGGTTCAATGCAGGTCCACCAACCCAGACCCAATGGGGCTGGAAAGGCGATGTGGTATATCACACGATAACAGTGACCAATGATGGAGCCGCTCCAGATGTTTATCTCCCAATGTGGGATGATTTCGAGTGGGAAGTGGAGTTCTGGGACATCAACAAGCAGGAGCAGAGATGGTGGTTCGGACCGGTTCAGCCCGGTGACACCCTCCAGTTCCTGGCCAAGGTCAGGCTTCCAAGAGGTGTTGAGGCCGGCGATGTGGATATAGTGAATATCAATGTCAGGTCCAATGGCAATGAGGCCATTAATTGGGACCTCCAGATCATAACCAGAACCTCACTTCCATCACCATTCTATGATCAGTTCGAGACAGGTATCTTTGGCAATTACAATGATGGCGGTCCTCTTGGCACAGTGTTCAATGCGTGGGAAACCACCGATACACACGATGGCGGCTTAAGCACACAGACTTCCGAAAGCGGCGCATGGTCCATGTATGCATCAGATGATGTCACTCTCACCACCTGCCCAATGGACATGGAGGATGTTGACAATGGATTGGTAAGTGCCTGGATAAGAAGTGGCGCATCCTTCAGCAACTACCCTGAAGCCAATGAAGACCTATTTGTAGAATATCTGAATGACCAAAATGATTGGGTCATATTGGAGAGGGTCAGAAGCAGAGGGGCTGCTACTGCAGGAACAGTATATCATCCAGTATACCAACTACCCCATGATGCGTATCATAATTTATTCCAGTTGAGATTCAGGCAGGTATATGGAGAAAATAATGATGATTACTGGCATATTGACGATGTCTATATAGGCCCGGCAGAATCCAACTTCGATCTGTGGCCCACAACCCCCGTGGCAACAGAGAGCATCGGGAATGAATTGTATTATGACATGCACATAGTGAACAATGCCCGTCATACTGATATCATTGATATAGACATTCAATTTAATGGACAGCCTTTCACACCTGGCCTGTTCATAGATGATTTCTCTGACGGTAATTACAATGGTTGGAATATTGTCAACACAGCTGGTGGAGGTAGCTCCTGGACAGCAAGCTCGGGTATTATGTCACAGCTCAGTAATATCCATTCTTGGAGTACGCCAGCATGGCCAGGAACTTTTGCATGGACAGGTAATAATGCCTGGTCGGATTATGTCTACTCAGGCAGGTTTGCCTCTGCAGACAATGATGGCTTTGGCATAATGGGTCGATACCAGAACACAAACAATTACTACAGGTTCCAATGGCATCAAGAGAACAATCAGGATGTTGACGCTGGTACTCCCGGTACACAGCACAGGTCACTGGAAAAATGCGTGGGAGGTACGTGGACGACCCTGGCCTCTGATGATGTAGCATACATACCAAATCAATCCATATGGTATGATTTCGAGATGAGGATGATCGGCGACCAGATCACGGTCTCCATTGACGGTGTCATTGTTTTCGATGTTACGGACAATTCCCTATCAACTGGTGGTATTGGATTATACAGCTGGGGAAATACTGGAAGCCACTTTGACGATATATTTGTTTATGGCCCTGGTGTAGGACCAAATGATATTGGATCTTTGACCCTGGCACCTGGAGAGACCTTTGATCTCATGTTACCGTTTGACGAGTCTCTATTTCCATTAAATGAGGGAATGAATACAATTGACATAATGGCTACTTCTCTCATAGACCCATCTGTTACCGACACATCTCAAATAACCTTATTGGCAACTGTCCATAATCAGGACAAGGACACATGGCATTCATCAATACAGAAAGCTGTTGACATTGCCAACCCGAATGACAATATATTGGCATATCCAGGAACCTATAGAGAGAATGTCGTGGTCGACAAACCTTTGACGATCCAGGGACAGGACAGGGACAATACCATAGTTGGATTCGAAGGCGGCATTCCTGATGTTCTGTTGCTTTTTGCCGATGCTGGGAATGGCGAGCCGCTCAGAAGTCAGCTACTGGCCTTTGGAGACATAACGGTAGTAGATACATGGGATGCCCGTTATTCAACTCCGACATTGGCTCAATTACAGGCTTATGATGTTGTGATCACTTGGGGTAATTATGGGTACAATAACCCCACACTCATCGGTGACAATCTCGCAGATTATGTTGATTCAGGAGGTAAGGTAATAACAGCCATGTTCTCTATCTCTTCTTCTGGTTCTTCATATGCTATTCAAGGCCGTTTCAAAACTGATGACTACCATGCAATAGCTGAAGCAGGTTACACATCTTCCTGGACAACCTTGGGAGTATATGATGCTTCACACCCGATAATGGATGGAGTTGTATCAGTAAATGGATTTTACAGATCAACCTCTACGACCCTGAATCCCAATTCCTATGAAATTGCAAGATGGGCTGATGGAAGGCTATTCGTTGCCTCAAAAAATGACAAGTCTGTCGTGGCCATTGCTGAATACCCGGGTCAAGCCAGACAATGGACTGGCGATGTGGACATTATTTTCCACAATACAATTCTCTGGATGGGTGGAAGCGGCGATGGTACTATATTCCACGTGACATCTGATGACGTGAACATCAATGGCTTCACCATACAGAATGCTGACACAGGAGTATTGCTTGATAATGTTCAGGATTGCACAGTATTTGATAACACGATCAAGGATTTAGACACTGGAATTTTACTGCTTAACTCTGACACAAACACCATCACGATCAACCTCATTCTGGACAATGGTAATGGAATAACATCAACAGGATCTAATAACAACCAGATATTCCATAATGACATAATCGGAAATGGTATTCAGGCGACTGATGATAGCAATACCAATGCCTGGGACGTTGGCTACCCATCAGGAGGAAACTTCTGGAGTGACTATGGAGGAGTGGATGCCAATAATGATCAGATAGGCGACACCCCGTACATCATAGACGGTGATTCTCAGGACAACTTCCCAATAATGAACCAGTACACGACATCGTCCTTCACACCGCCGGTATTCCTCTTCGAGCAGGACCCGGTAATTGTGACAAAGATCGATTCGCCTGGCGTTTACGTGGATTATACCATCACCATCCGAAACACCGGCAATGTACCAGACACCTATGATCTGGCATTCGATGGTAATACCTGGACGACCGAGATACTGGATGCTTCGGGAGTGAATATCAATAATATTGGACCGATACAACCCGGTGACAGCCTGACCTTCACGGTGAGGGTGACCATTCCAGCATTATCCGCTACTGGTGATGCAGATGCGGTTAATATCAAAACCTCATCTCAGTGGGATCCGACCCTGATGGCCAGTGACCTTCTCAGCACAATGGCCCATATAGTACTGGATAAAGACATTGGCCTCAAGGACGATATTGTCTCTGACGAGGCACTCGTCGAAGAGATTGTTGAAGAAATGGTCGAGCCTGTCGTGGAGGAGCTCGCCGAGGCTATAGTTGAACCCAAGGTCCCGATAGCTGATGATAGGCAGGTTGCCCCGGTTCTGACAGGTACCATGGAACAGGCTCTGAATGTGGACGATAACCCCATAATGACCGAGACACAGGCCGAGCCCGAGGTCAAGGCAGACAAGGATATTGGAATAGATATCTGGGCCTTCCTACCGGTCTTCTTCGTCATGGTCTTCATACCCACAGCTTACTATAACCGAAAGCAGAAGAAATTATAACTCCCATAATGCAACCATAACGAAACAAATATAGTCCATCCAGTGTATACTATGCTCATGTCCGAACCCGGAAAGAAGCAGATCATGCTCATAAGTCACTCCAGGGAAAGATTCCTCTTGTATATTGGCCAGGGTACTGTCAAGATCTCTAAACTCGGCGTGGTGGACACCGACAAGCTGGTGGATGCCGTACCTGGTCAGAGGGTGGAGATAGCTGGTGAAACATACATTGTTCTTGAGCCCAGCCTACCAGATCATTTGAATGGCCTGGA
>JAGLQE010000172.1 GCA_023137005.1 Thermoplasmata archaeon | reverse complement strand
GCTGGCACAAGGACCTTGACGGTTCCTTTACCATCGCCGTCGACGATACTGGCACCGAATCTCATGGACTCCAGATGCTTGACGATGTCCTCGCTCGTTAACCCAATACCCAGTATCCGATCGGCGTATTCCGGAGTGATGGTCCTCTCTCTGGGTGCCAGGTCGGGAAGTGTGAGAGTCTGATCCTTGTACCTGACCTCCACGGTCTTTATCTGGCCGCCTCTTTCTGCCAGCATGGTGGTGAGTATATTGAGTGCTGTTTTCAGGGTGTCCAGGTCAGTGCCGGTCATGTCCAGGAAGATGTTCTCGGTGTTTTCAGTTACAGTCGTATATGTGCCGTTTATTATAGGCGGGAATGACAGGACCTTTCCTTCGGAATCCTGGATGATGGGGTACTTATCTTTCCCTTCAAGCACCCAGGCGTATTCCATTCCCTTCTCGTGCTTTTCCAATATCTCGTTCAGGTCAATTTCTTTGAAATGACCCAGTGGTATGAACTTAAGTGAATCCGGGGCCACGGCCTTGTAGGTGAATGGTGGTTTTAACTCTTTGAAATCATGAACTCCAATGGCCAGTTTCTTACGTTTGCGCCCCATTGTTAAATGTAATTTCTCCTGGATCTCCATGAGTGATTTGATGAGAGCGTCATCGATCTGGACATTCTGAATGAAGGCAGCCACGATGAACGGCCTAACTTCCTCGACCGAAGGGTCGACCTCCAGTACCATGCCACTGCTGGACAATGGATATTCCACCATCCCCTTCTCCAGTCCGAAGAAGCCCCGAAGTGCTCGGGCCACTCCCTCAACAGAATAAAGATCTGGCCGGTTGGGAAAGAATTCGATATTAAGCTGGTCCCCATCAATAGAGTCAATATCCGACCCTATCATGGGCAGTCTGTCGACTATCTCTTCCAGTGGTATGTCCTTCCCTATGAGGGCGATAAGATCATTATAATCCATTGATATGACTGCCATGAGTATCAGTTAAGGAATTAGGATATTCTATATTTATGTTGGGGTGAGTGGAACCAAAGAAAGCACCAGCTATGATGATCAATAATAGCTAGTAAGCCAGCATATGGCCAGTATGAATCCAGGCACAATCCTAAGTCTTATATACTCCATCCAAATATGCAGGTCGAAATC
>JAGLQE010000171.1 GCA_023137005.1 Thermoplasmata archaeon | reverse complement strand
GCGAAGAGAGCCAGGGCGGCGGGGAATATCTTTTCCTGAGTTGTTTTTTCATCATTTTCCATCTTATCACCTTGTATGCAAGTGCTTGCTTGCATTATGCAGATGAGGTATATAAAACTATTTATTTGGTTCTCGGGAAGGGTGGGATAAAGGTGAGTTAATAGGCCTGGTTATCAGCCTAAACCTTCAATTTTTCCTTCAACCCATCTATGGGTTTGGGATAATGCCCCTCTCCCCTGAACTTGTTCGTGTATATCGCTTTGGTCGGGCAGTGATTGAAGCACACCCAGCAACCGTAGCATTTGTCCAGGTCGAATATTGGCTTTGGATCCAGGCGGATGGCCACATATGGGCATGATGCCTTGCAGACACCGCACTCCGTGCAAAGAGCCTCGTCAATGAACTTCTCGCCCATGTCGTCCTTGGCCTTTGTACGTGGGAAAGCTGGCAACATCGCTCCCTTGACCTTTCCCTTCTTCAATTCCTTACCTTTTCCAAGCTGGGCGACCTGGGAATTAAGTTGAGAAATAAAATCTTTGAAGTTCTTCAATTCCTTATCATTGGGCGCTTGTTCATTCGCCCTGCCTGCCATGATCATAGGTGGGAAGTTCTCAGGTGTGTGGAGAGCATGACCCGCGATCACCTTGAAGCCTCTGGCTGTTACCTGTTCAGCGAATATCTTCTGGGTCTTCCCACTAATGAAACCATAGGTATTGAACACGAATGCTGGCTTACTCTTTTGCTGTGGTAGTTTTTTAATGAAATCCTCAATAAGAATGGATGGAGCCCAATAATCTGTGAAAGTGGCGAATCCGACCAGGTCATAATTGTTAAGATCAGGTATTCCATCCTTCACTATATTATGCATATCCATCTCTATACCTTTTAAATTTCCTATGATATATTCACAGGCTAGTTTTGTATTTCCCGAGCCCGAATAGTAGCAGATCATTCCCTTCATTTGCCTCACCTTTTCCATTAGATTTATATAGTTCGATTACCTATTGTCATTCAATAAGATAATGTAACCTAATGACATTTTGTTATTAAATAGATTATCTTACCTCCAGGTAACAAGGTGATATTGTGGTAAGTGATGAAGTTGATATCAATGATCCTAATAAGAATTTAGAACTGCTGATGAGAAGGTGGACGATGTTCATTCTAAAGGACATGTTCCTCGGAGCCAGGAGATTCAATGATTTCCTGAAAATGAACCCGCGTATCAGCGGCAAGGTTCTTTCAGATCAGCTCAAAAACCTGGAAATGTATGGATATATAGAGAAGATCATCGTGAGCAAAACACCTCTGAGGGCGGAATATGTCCTTACTGAGAGAGGCCGTGGGATGAACAAAATGCTCTATGAGCTCATGGCATTCGCAGGTGATCATCTTGAGGTGGATCCGGATTGCGATCTCTGGAAGGGTGATAATCTGAAGAAGTGCTTTGGCATTTGAGTGAATGGCCGTTAGGTCGAACACTCAAACGGCTGGCGTATGATCGTTTTCAATTTTTCCGGGGCCGCTCTCCTGAAGTCACTTAGGTAGATCTCATGATGCTTGCCCCTTGGCTTACAAACATTCTCCTTGATATGATCGTGTATCTTTTTGATAGTGGGACCTTCCTCCGAGAAGGGGCCGATATGCATTATCTGAGCTGATGGACCTTCTTCATACTTTTCAAATCTCAATTTGGGTAATGCTGGCAGGTCTTTTTTCTTTTTCACCTTTTGGATTGAAGCATCTACAATCTCTTGGGTGATCTCAAGATCATCATTCCCCGGCTGCATTATCATAGCAGTCCATTTCCAATCATCCTTCTTATTGATGTCGAACTTGCTCATGTCATCCACCCACCAAAGGCCTTCCAAAGGCATGACACCATAGTCAATGGCCAGTGTGCCTTTCTTTATACTGAATTTGATATCATAAGACACCGAAAAAAGAGTCTCGATCGCGTCCTTGTAATCCTGGGAAGTGTTGGGATCGCCCTGACCATCGATCATTAGGAAATTCAATTCAGGAACCTCAATAGTGACCACTTCTTTCTTCCCGGCGGCGTATAAATGCTTCAATTCCTTTTTGAAATCTATTTTTTTCATGCTTCCACCACCATCTATAATTCACATATGTATATTCAATTTTTCGCATACGGGGTGTCATAGAATTTCATGCTCACACCCTCCCAAATCTTATTACCCACCTCTCCCGATTCCTCATCGACATGGTATTTCATATTCAGATCAAACCAGATCACCAGTACAGGGTGGAATTACGCAAGATAAAGGAACCTGTTCTGGAATTCAATTCCGGCCAGATGACCATGATACTTCCCAAGGCGGCTAATCAGGATGAGGCTGTGAAGAAACACATTGCGTGGATCAGCAAGGTGCATGGCAATGTATTGTATTCCCTTCAACAGGCGGAGGAGAGAACCCTGGAGAAGAGAAAACAGGCGGATTTCAGACAGCTCGTGTGGGAATATGCCGAGGCGTATTCCCACGAGCTGGGTGTGGATTTCTACAAGATAAAATTTAAAAAACTAGATGAGAAATGGGCCAGCTGCGATACACGTGGCAACCTCACAGTTAATACATTATTGAAGAAATTGCCGGATGAATTGATCGAATTCGTGATATTCCACGAGATAGTGCATCGCCTGGAGATGAACCACGGCAAGAATTTCTGGAAGCTGATCAAGCAGAAGTATCCGGACCACAAAAGTATCGACATGGAGCTATTCGTGTACTGGCTCATGGTGGAGAGGATCGCTAAATGAGGTTCAAATCTTCCAGTTTTAATAATAAAATAAAGAAAGCCACTGGAGAGATTTTCTGAATGCTGATAGGCATTCAGAAGACTAAGGCTTAATTTCATTCAAAGAACCTACGATCAGCCTTAGTCCGAACTCCCGGCCTAGCCCCAATAATCAGTAGGCATCTGTCTTAGTAATAAAATTTGAACAAAATAAAATATAAAGCCACTGGGGAGATTTGAACTCCCGGCCTACTGATTACGAATCAGTCGCTATACCGCTAAGCCACAGTGGCGTTTGGATTTTAGATGATTAAATAACAATGGGTTATAAACTTAATTGGTAAGATTTCAATTAAAGGAAGATTATAGCCAGCTCATACCGCACTGAACTTCAGCTTCGATCTCTTCAGGGCCTCGACCACGGGCAATGGCTTTCCAGAAAGCATGTTTATCAATGCTCCGCCTCCCGTGCTAAAGTGATCGACCTTCCTCTCCAATCCAAGTCTTCTCACCACGGTGCCCGTATGCCCACCGCCTATGACACTGAAAGCATCCGAGTCCGCAATGGCCTTGAATATCTCGATGGTCCCGAAGGAGAACTCCTCCATTTCGAACACACCCAGTGGCCCATTGAGGATGACATTATTAGCCTGGTTTATGAGATCTATATATTTGACTATCGTGTCCAGACCGATATCGAATATCGGATAGGGCGATGGGAGCTGATCCACCGTCATGCCATCCCTCATACCATTATTATTGAGCGCGACATCCGTGGGCACGTGTATCTGATCGGGGAACTTCTCAAGAAGGGCCTTTGCTGTGGCTACATCGGCCATATAATCTGGATTTTCTTTTTCAAGTGCATTGTCACTACCTGGACCGACATCTATGCCCTTTGCCTTCAGGAAAACAGTGGCCACCAATCCTCCGGTCAATATCTGATTGGCCGAGCCAGATTCCAGCATATTACCCATGACCTCGATGGAATCATCCACCTTGGCACCTGCCAGGATGGCCAAAGTGCCACTGCCCTTTTTCATCACTTTGCCAAGAACATCCAGCTCTTTCTCCATTAACCGGCCTGCGATAGAGGGCATTGCTTCCCCGAAACCCACTAAACTGGGCTGGGCCCTGTGGGCTGCGGCGAATGCATCGCATACATAGTAATCAGCAACTGAAGATAATCGTGAGATCATGTGGGTCTTTGCCAGAACATCGCACTTAGCGTTCTTCAGCATCAGTTCCTCGGCATAGAATCTGGTATTCTCAAGTAGAAGAACATCTCCGGCATTCATCTGCTCGATAGCCAGGATGGCCTTTGAATCAAATAATGAGTCCACATACTCGACCGGCCTGTGGATCAGTTTGGAAAGTCTCTTTGCATGGTTCACCAGGTTGGTGAAGTCCTTCTTTCCCGGCTTGCTCTGGTGAGCCATAATGATCACCTTGCTCCTAGATAGGTCTTCCAATGTCTCGATATGGGCCCGCATCCTGGAATCATCCAGAATCTGACCCGAGATTGGATCCATTGGAGAATTTATATCCAACCTGAGTAGAACTCTCTTACCTCTCAGATCGAAATCATCCAAGACAAAGAAATTCCTTGAAATGGTCATCACTCCCCACATATCGCTTGATTATTTTATAGTTGTGTACAAATGAATAATGAACACACAACTATAAAGTCAAGTACGCTTGCATAATTATATCAATAATCAAGTGCTTGACTCGATCGTTTTCTATTGGATGGACTACCGCACTAATCCGGCGTCAGGTCCTCGCCACCAAAGAAGAGCATCTGGATATAGTTATAGAGATCCTCCATCCCGGTCCTCTCAACAGAGGATATCGGAATGAGATCCCGGTGAATGGGGAAGCTTTCCATCGCCTTCAGGAACTCGATGGCGGCCAGTGGCTTTGAAGAGTCCATGTTATCATAAAGAGAGCTCATGATCAAATCCGGCTCCATGGCCCAGTCCCTGATCTGTTCGATATCCTCTGGCTCAACGGAATCCGATTTTCCCAGGATATTCAACATCGGGGTATTGAAGCGGAAATGGATGGATGATGAAAGAAGAAATAGGGAAACCAAGCCCGAGGGGTCCTTGGCCACCATGGGGTCCATGATGAA
>JAGLQE010000170.1 GCA_023137005.1 Thermoplasmata archaeon | reverse complement strand
GGCGAGCGGCATCGGCATTGAACTGGGCGAGCTAGCCATTGACATGACCCGCATCCAGGAATGGAAAGAGGGCATTATCAACAAGATGGTGAAGGGCATCGAGAGTCAGTGCAAGAAGGCGGGCGTGGATATACTTCATGGAACTGCTAAATTGACTTCAGAAAAGAGTGTGAATATTCATTTTGCAGATGGAAACCCGGATGAGGATATCATGGCCGAGAACATCATACTGGCCACGGGCTCAAGCCCGCGAGATGTTCCTGGTTTCGATATAGATGAAAAAACCATCATGAGCTCCACCGGACTTCTGGAACTGGATCATATCCCATCCTCAATGTGCGTTGTCGGCGGTGGTGTTGTAGGACTTGAGCTGGCAACCGTCATGGCCAAGCTCGGCTGTGATATCACGATAATCGAGATATTGGATGACATATTGCCATTCTCTGATGATGATGTCACCCGGACCATCAAGAAGGGCTTGAAGAACCTGGGCATCACCCTGCACATGGGAAGCCAGGCGAAGTTAAACAGCATGAGCGAGAATAATGTCAGCGTGAACATCCACAGCCCATCGGGAACCGATACTGTGGAATTCGAGAAGATACTTATCGGGGTCGGCAGCCGGCCTAACCTGGAGGAACTGGGATTGGAGGATGTGAGAATTCTGCTGGACGATGATGGATTCGTCAAGACGAATTCCGAATTGCGAACCAGCATTGCCAGCATCTTCGCCATCGGGGACATTAGAGGAAACCCCATGCTCGCCCACAAAGCATCGATGGACGGCATCAGAGTTGCCTGCACCATCCTTGGAAAAGGAGATGCAAAAGAACCCGTCATCCCCTATGTCCTGTTCACCGAACCCGAGCTCGCAAGTGCGGGCCTGCACGAGTGGGAGGCAAAGGAAAAGGGCATTGAATACCTGTCAAAGCGCTATTATTTCGCGGCCCTGGGCAAGGCACTGGCCATGGACGAGAAAGAGGGCTTTGTCAAGCTTCTTACAGATACCGATGGAAAGATCATAGGGGGCACGATCGTTGGCCATGAAGCATCCAATCTTATTTCAGAGATCACTCTGGCCATCGAGAAGGGACTTACTGCCAAAGATATTTCGAAGATCATCCACCCGCATCCGACGCTGGCTGAGGGGATTTGGGAAGGGGCGAGAGGGCTGGTGGAGTGATGGGGTAGCTGTTAATTATTTAAAACTAACTGGTGTTTTGATATCATCATTATACTTTTTTATAAAATTAAATCGCCTTTCAAAGTTAGCTCTTAGTTCATCATTATTAGTATTTTTTAATTTAGCTACATATTCATAAAAGTGCTGCTTAATAGCACTTATTAATTTTTCTGGATTTATGAATATACCTTCAATTTCAGGATTGAATTCAATGGCATGTTGAATAGAACCAGATAAAAATATCTTCCCCTCAGCTAATCCTGAATGATATTGTCCACATCTGCCGCTTTGATATAATATTTTTAAAGCAGACTTTATTTCCTTTTTATCTATCTCTTTTACATCAACAAAAACCATCAAAAAGCCATTGTTAAAATATTTTTCACTTTTGGAATAGCCGCCATAGCCATCATAAAATTTTGCAATCATTTCAAAATAGCTGAACATAATCGCTAAAACCCCATATCCTGAATCTGGTACGGTTGCTAATTTTTCTGCTATTTCAATTTGCCACCCTAGAACTTGCTCTTCAAAAATTCTAATTTTATCTTCGATATTAAGGGGATTATCAAATTCATTGGCCTTACTTTTTGGTGTTATCCACATTTGAACCATAGCTATATAATCTCCATTATTATTTTATTTGTTTACTACTAGTTGCCATCCAAGAAGAATATGTAGGGGAATTATCATATTCGTGTTCATCATTTATAGCAAAATCAAGCTTAAATTTTATTTTAGTAACTTGTCTATTCATAGACTGAATGATTTCATTTGTTACCATTATAAATTTATTATCTAAATCTTTGATATTGCTCTCATTATACTCCTCTAATGATAACATATTTTTCTTTTCATCTGCAAAATCAAATACACAATTTCTAAAATCATTTATAATAGGATCTGAGCGTAGATAAAGTAAATCATCTCCAGCTATTTGATCATCAAAGAAATTGCTAACGGGTAAATTCTGAATGGGGAGATTCACAATTTTAGAATTATTATGTGATATCTCAGGTTTATTCATAGAAAACATATGAAGCTGGCTCATTGATGTCGGATGACCAATGCTATTTGATATTTGTTTAGCAATATTCACCCCCATTGCTATTTCACCATCTAAGTCAGGCCATCCTGTAATTAGAGGTCTGCTAGCATACGCGCTTTTATTCCCGATAATTCTTCTTGTTTCATTATTACAGATATCAGTAAATATGAATGCATTGCTTTTTTTAATGACATCTTCATTAAATATTTGTTGAGCCCATTTCTTGGGATCTCCAGTTAAGTATTCTCTTACATCCATTCCGCCTGTCTGAAATTGCCTATCTTGTTTATTTTTTTCATTTTCAATCATAGTATATGCTTCATAATATTGATCATTCTCATCGGTTATTATATGGCCTAATGTATTATCTTGATCTGGTAAGCGCATTATCATCATAATTTTATTATCGATTACTATCTTGTCAAATAGTAAAAAATCAATTAGAATTCTATTTCTGAAGTTATCGAAAGTCATAATCTCATCACCAGAAATATTTGTTATACAGGGATAATAGACCCATTTTTCATTTTCTGGTGGCTTTGGTAGCTCTATCTTCCACTCATCTTTTATTTCCACCTCTTCCACCTCCTCACCAAATTAACCTAAGAGTGTTTGGAATTAATTACTCAATGTATTTTGGTACGGCATTGATAACTTCTGTTGATATGTGTTCAATAATATCTAAAAAACTCTCTGTCATTGGAGATGGTTTTACCATTCCGTTCCCTCTTTCTCTAATTACTAAACCCGAATCTTCTAGGGCATTTACTCTAGTGTATGCAGATTTAACGGTGCTCAAATTGAGGTTAATTTGAACCTCCTCAATAGTAGTTGGCACCATCAGTAATATTTTGTAGTTCTTATCGTCACACCCAACCTTAAATAAATTGAGAGTGTCTTTCAACACTTGGTTTTTCAACCATTTTTCATTTAGTGTCATCTTTTCACTTTTTTATCCTTACGACCGGCCTTTTTTGCGACCCGTTTTGCGATTTCTTCAATCAGTACTTTTAGTGCTATCGCGACTATTTCTTCCTTCATCTACACACCTCCTTTCCGGGTAGCCCCCCGAACCCCAGAGGTTGTAGATTTTTTCATCTCCTATTGGGGGGCTTTTAGCATTTTTCCCGTGTGCTACACGTATGGCTCCCTTATCATTTACGTTAGTTGTTTTGCGTTGCTCTGCGTTGCTTTTGTAAGTTAAAACTTTAGCCACCAATCCCATAATAGCAGCAGTCCGTTCTTACTGACCCCCTAATACATCATGTTTATTTAAATGTTCCGAATGTAGTAAATGCTACAATCTATGGGGGAAAAAGAATTGAATCTCCCCAACCAGCGTGTGTCGGAATAATGTCTCAAAGGATGAAGACCCCCTCGCCCTCTAGACGAGGTTCGCGGAATACCAGTTGGCATTGTCACTCGCTAATACATCAAATCCAGTACCCCGCCTCTCCATTATTCGCGATTGCTCGTATGTAGCTAATGAGTGAATGTCTGTTCCAACATCACTAGTTACCCTCACAACCTTCGAAAATATGGCCACCCGGTAACCGGGGCCACAATTTTCTTCAGGCGGGGCATGTTTAATGGGTTGGTGTTTTGCTAGCTTTACGCTTCCGCATCAGTTTTTTCAGATAGCTTTTGGCCCATACATACGACACAATAGATCCTATGACATTGGCCACGACCAGCCCCCACCAAACACCTTCGAGCCCCATATCGAGCGTGAAAACAAATAGCACTGCCAACAGTGGTGTGAGTATCACCGTGCGGAGAAGTGTGAGTGTGAGAGCCTTGGAGCCTTCGCCCACTCCCTGGAACATGGAGGATGACAGCATTCCCCATGCCACACCCGGGAAGAAGAGCGCGGATATCTGGAAGAACACGGTCAGGCCGGGAGCCAGTCTTGCCGAGGCATCGGCCGTGGTGAATATCCCGGCTATCTGGGCCGCGAAGATCATCACGATGAGCATGACGATGAATTCGAAGATGAAACCGATCTTGATGGAGTAGTCCAGTGCGATATTGATATTCCTGTAGGCTTTTTTACCGTACATGGCCCCGGATACGGATATGACCGCTGTCGCGATCCCCAATAATGGTAATATTCCAAGCATCGCTATCCTCCAGCCAGTGGTGAATATGGCCACTCCATCATTCCCGGCCACCATGACGATTATCACATTGAGGAATATCATATTTATGGACATGGAAAGTTGCTGGACCGAGGCTGGGAGCCCGACCTTGAAGATATCCCGGATGATGCCTTTATTGAACTTGAAGCCCTTGAATCTAATATCCAGATAGGTTTGCCTTTTTATGAAGAGCCAGTAGAACAGCATGGCCGATGTCAAGGCCATTGAGATCAATGTGGCCCACGCGGCACCCGTGACCCCCAGACCGAAACCGAACTCCCCGAATATGCCGGGAGTGCCTGGCCCGAATATGAAGATGGGGTCGAGAACGATATTCAGCACACCTCCCAATACCATGGCCAGCATGGCCTTCTTCACATCCCCCTCGGATCTCAGAAGGGCATTGGAAACATTGGCAAAGAAGATGATAATGGCGCCGGCGAAGATGATCTGTGAATAATCCGTAGCCCAGTCAATGACTATTCCCTCGGCCCCCATGCCGATGTATATCGCCCGAATGGAGATCATGAAAGGTATCGTGACCAGCACGGCCAGTATTGCCATGAACACCATAGTATGGCTCGCGACACTGTCCGCCCCGTCCTTATCATTCGCGCCTATTCTGCGGGATACGGCCGCGCCTCCGCCAACCCCCAGGCCAGTGGCCAGTGCTATGAGCAGGAAGAAGAATGGGAAGAAGAATCCGACCGCGGATAATGCCTCTGGCCCAAGAAGGGATACCCAGAGAGCGTCCACGAGATTGTAAATGGTCTGGATGGACATGGCAATTATCATCGGGATCGCGAGCTTGATGATGGCTTTTTTCGGGTCGCCCAGAAGTGTCTTGACACCCATTGTGTGTCTCCCGGCTCCCGGTGGGGGGGCGTGGGAGGTCGGCCTATCGGCTTGAGGTCGATCTGCCTCCTCAATTGGGCTATCCATCATTTCTTTTTCATCATCTGGCACATTCTGGTGTAAGTTCGGCTTTTATTTATAATATAGGCCTTAACGATTTTTAAATAGAGTACTCTAGGAGAGCTGAAAATGGAAAAAGAATTGCTTTCCTTGCCCTAAGGCTAGTCGTCCTCAAATAAATTATGATATATCAAGAACCTTGGAATGTCCCTGCAACCCTCAATCCCCTCTTGAAGTTTGTCTATCTGATATTCTATAGTATCAGACACTTTTATCCTCATCATCTAAAAGAAAATATTGCTAGAGGTCATTCATAAGTCTTTCTATGGCCAGATGCGCAAAAGGCATGACTGAATATCTACATAATAACAAATTAATACCAAAACAAACAAAATAATTATTACCCAATGTCCATATGTATCCTTCATGTCAAGGAATAGGACGATCATGAAGCAAAGGGAGCTGGAGATGAAGCTACAATCCCTTGCCGATCTATCAGAGCCATCAGCCAGACTGGAGCAATATCCAACACCCGCAGCCATGGTCGCGGACATCTTGTTCATTGCCAAAGGTATCGGGGACATCGATGATAAGAGGATATTGGACCTCGGCTGTGGAAATGGTGTATTCGCCATAGGTGCTGGCCTTCTGGGTGCGGGGTCCGTGGTGGGTGTGGATATCGATGCTAAGGCCATTGAGATATCACGAAAGAATGCCTCTTCCCTGGACCTGGACATTGATTTTCAAAAGATGGATGTCAGGAAGTATGATATGAAATGTGACGTGGTCTTTCAGAATCCACCCTTTGGATCCCAGAACAAGCATGCGGACCGTCCTTTCCTGGAGAAGGCGATGGAGAGCGGGGATGTGATCTACACCATCCACATGAGCGAAACACGAGAGTTCATTGAGAAGCTGGCCAATGGTCAAGGGTTCAAAATAGATATGAAAAGAAAATATCCTTTTGAGATACGCCACACCTTCAAATTCCACAAAAAAGAAAAACAGATATTCGATGTCACCATGTTCAGGCTGTCAAGGAGAGGTACAGATTGATCAAGGATGATATTGTTTTTCCAGGGGATGTACTGGCCACTGCAGAGGAATTCATGGCCGGAGAGGGTGCTTATCTGGATGATGGGAATATCTGTTCATCCATTGCGGGAATACCGCATTTCGACAGGGAGGAGATGATGGCTAGTGTCAAGGCACTGAAGCATCCGGCACTTCCCGAGGTCGATGATATTGTTCATGGAATGATCGACAGTGTCGGCCCCAAGATGGTGAAAGTGGATCTATTAAGAATAGAAGGCGAGGAAAGACAGTTGGCCACAAGGGAGAATGGGGCCATACACATCTCCAATATGGATTCAAAACCGGTCTCAAATCCCAAAATGGTGTACAAGGCCATGGAACTGGTAAGAGCCAGGGTCATCCAGGCAGGACCATCCATTCAACTTTCGACCGCCGAGCACGAGCTGGGGATCTTGAAGGCCTACTGCCGGCGATGCCGCAATGTCCTCGTCATCAAGGGGGAGGGATTATGGTGCCCTCGATGCAATATTCGTGAAGAGAGGAAGATAGCCGAGAATTACGGCCTGGAGTATTGATCCTTGAGCCTGAAATTCATTCTATCGACCTTATATCTTAGACGAAAACATTATGAATACCCGGTAACATAGGGTATGATGAAGGGAGATGCATGACTGTCAGCACAGAAGAATTACTTAGGGAAATTAGGCAGCTTCGAGCCGAAATGCAGCAGATGAGGAACATAGTCAACTCATTGGTAAGTATCATTATCGATGTAGAAGGTATGGACGAGGAGACCGAGATGTTCCTGCCAGACAGCACAGAGAACTTTCTGATGTACAATTGAGCGATATCATGAACCAGATATCTGATATTGTGGAAAAGCATGAGATATGGCGCTCCCAGTGTATCAACCTTATTTCTTCAGAGAATATCCTGAGCAATGAGACAAGAAGGATGCTCGCATCAGACATGGCCAGCCGTTACACCCTGCCCATCAATAAGGAAATTCACGGAACCTTCGTGGAGAATGCCTATCGTGGAACAGCAGGACTGGATGATATCGAGGCTCTGGCCAATAGTTTGGCATCCAGCATATTCAATGTAAAACATGTCACATTCGCCCCCCTATCGGGTCACATCGCGGCCATAGGCGCCTGCCTGTCCCTGTGTGAGAAAGGCGATACGATCATGGCACTCGCCTCCAAGCATGGAGGATACGATGGCTACAATGCGGATTATATCCCAGACATGCTGGGCTTCAAATACGAGGCAATACCTTTTATCACGGATACTTGGAACATAAACGTGGAAGCGACCATTGAGAAGATAATTCATCTCAAGCCGAAATTGGTGGTCCTAGGGGCCAGTTTTTTCCCATTCCCCCATCCTGTCAAGGAGCTTTCCAAGGCCTGCAAGGAGGTTGGAGCGTACCTGGCCTATGATGGTTGCCACGTCCTAGGCCTGATCGGCGGGGGCGAGTTCCAGGACCCACTGGCCGAGGGGGCGGATCTACTCATCGGCAATACTCACAAGTCATTCTACGGGCCCCAGGGCGGGTGTCTGATGACCAATGATGATGCCATATTCGGGAAGATAAAGGAAAACCTCACCTGGAGGACCGTTGATAATATCCACTGGAACAGGATCGCGGCCACGGCTCAAGCACTGGCGGAGTTCAGCAGGGGCGGTGAGATATATGCGGATCAGGTAGTGAAGAACTCGAAGGCACTAGCACAGGCTCTTGAAGAAAGGGGAATGATCCCACTTTTCAAGGAACTCGGATATACTGCCTCCCACCAGGTCATTCTCGACCCCCAGGCACTTCAGGATGAATGGAACATGGACTTCAATACAATGGCCATCAAGCTTGAGACGAACAATATCATCACCGATGCGGTTGGACGATTGGGAACCAATGAGGTCACAAGGCTTGGGATGAAAGAGAGTGAAATGGAAATCATCGCGGAATTCATCAAAAAGGCATTGAATGGCGAAAAAATTGTTAATAATGTTGAATTATTCAGAAAAAAGTATGTGATTCAACATTATTAATCCACTTAATTCAGATTGTTTTCGTTTAATTGGTTGGTTAATAGCTTATGCACGCCCATACAAACATAAAATAGGGCCGTAAATTGGATTGAAGAGATATTGTTTTATACCTAATCACATTGTCCATCATTTCCCATCATCTATGATGGGAGGAAAACCTGCTATTGCAGGAGGGTTGAAAAATGAGCGACAAAATATATCCAGTTCCAGAATCTATGCGTGGTAAAGCACACATAAACAGCATGGAAGAGTACAAGAGAATGTATGAGGAATCGATCAATGATCCCGATAAATTTTGGGCCAATATAGCCGAGGAGTTCACCTGGTTCAAGAAGTGGGACAAGGTCAGAGAATATGATTTCACAGAAGGCCACATAAAATTCTTCGAGGGTTCGAAGACCAATATCACATACAATTGCCTGGACAGGCAATTGGAGACCCGTGGTAACCAGGTGGCCATCATCTGGGAAGGCAATGAACCCGGCGATGATTCCAAGCTCACATACCGGGAATTACACACTGAAGTATGCAAATTCGCCAATGTTCTGAGGAAAATGGGTGTCGAGAAGGGCGACAGAGTCTGTATGTACATGCAGATGCTGCCCGAGCTCCCCATCGCCATGCTGGCATGTGCCAGGATAGGCGCGGTTCACTCCATCGTGTTCGGAGCTTTCTCCGCTGATTCATTGAAGGACAGGATCAATGATTCCAAGTGCAAGATACTGATCACACAGGATACAGCTCTAAGAGGCAAAAAGCAGGATATCCCGATGAAGACCAATGCGGACAGGGCACTGGAAGAATGCCCCAGCATCGAGAAGAGTATCGTCTTCAAGAGGACTGGATTGGACGTGCCAATGAAGGCCGGCCGTGATGTCTGGTGGCATGATGTGATGGATGCCGAGGATGTCAAAGGCGACAGCCCTTGGGAAGAGATGGATGCTGAGGATCCATTATTCATTCTCTACACCAGTGGTTCCACTGGAAAGCCAAAGGGCGTTCTCCACACGACCGCGGGATACATGGTGTACGCTGCAACCACCCACAAATATGTTTTCGATTACCACGATGGTGACATATACTGGTGCACGGCCGATATCGGCTGGATAACCGGACATTCGTACATCGTTTATGGACCTCTCCTCAACGGAGCAACATCCGTCATGTTCGAAGGAGTTCCTAACTATCCAGATGCCAGCAGGTTCTGGCAGATAGTGGACAAACACCAGGTCACACAGTTCTACACAGCTCCAACAGCCATTCGCGCTCTCATGAAGGAGGGAGACGAGCCAGTAAAGAAGACATCCAGAAAGAGCCTGAAGCTCCTGGGAACAGTGGGAGAGCCCATCAACCCGGAAGCATGGAACTGGTACAACGAGGTCATAGGGGACAGCCGCTGTCCTATCGTGGACACATGGTGGCAGACCGAGACCGGTGGTATCATGATCACACCACTTCCCGGTGCAATACCGACCAAGCCAGGATCCGCAACACTGCCTTTCTTCGGTGTCGAACCATTCCTCGTGGACGAGCAGGGCAATGAACTGGAAGGCGCGACCAGCGGAACACTTCTGCTGAGAGGTGCCTGGCCAGGGATCATGAGAACTGTTTACGGCCACCACCAGAGATTCAAAGAGGTCTACTTCGCCATGTACCCAGGATCATACTTCACCGGCGATGGTGCAAGGCGTGACGAGGACGGCTACTGGTGGATCACCGGCAGAATTGACGATGTCATAAATGTATCCGGACACAGGATGGGAACCGCCGAGGTGGAATCAGCACTTGTTTCCAATATGGCAGTGGCAGAGGCAGCCGTTGTCGGTTACCCTCATGAGATCAAGGGACAGGGCATATACGCCTATGTCACCCTCAAGACAGGTCAGGAATACACCGACGAGCTGAAGAAAGAGCTCAGGACCCATGTCAGGAAGGAGATCGGACCGATAGCGACTCCGGATGTCATCCACTGGGCCCCAGGACTTCCAAAGACCAGGTCCGGGAAGATCATGAGGCGTGTCCTAAGAAAGATCGCGGCCAAGGAATACGATCAGGTCGGAGATGTATCCACACTGGCAGACCCCAGCGTGGTCGATGATCTGATGAAGAGCGACTAGGTCACAACCAGATAAGTAATGGGCTCGCTGAGAGGCGAGCCCACTCTTCCTTTTACCAAGAACACTTACCGAATTGTTTATGCTATATCGATGAATATCCATTTGAAGCGAGGTGCTCGACTGTGAAATATTTCTTTATATCGGATATCCATGGTAATGTTCCAGGTCTCAGAAAGCTCTTTGAACTGGTATCTGGCGAGAAGCCCGATGCTGTCCTGTTCGGAGGGGATATCCTTCCCAAAGGCCTGGGATTGGTGGAAGACCCCGAGGCCTTCATCGAGGATGAGTTCTTATCACGCATCAGAGCCCTGGTGGAAGGTGATGGGTTAAAGACCCGTTTCTTCGTGATAATGGGCAATGATGACCCTCGCAAGTATGAAGGATCCTTCATCAAGGCCAATGAAGAGGGAATTATAGATTATGTCCATGATAAGACAGTGCCCTTCGATGATCTGTTCATAACTGGCTATTCCTATGTTAATCCCACTCCCTTTCAATTCAAAGATTGGGAGCGCTATGATGTTTCAAGGCATGTGGATGTGGGCTGTGTCTCACCGGAAGAGGGTGTTCGTACGGTTCCAATCCCCCAAAAGGACATTGAAACAACTACCATTGCCGAGGATCTGAAGAATTTGGTGCTGGCATCTCCTCCCGAGAAGACCATTTACTTATTCCACGCCCCGCCCTACGATTCACATCTGGACAGGGCGGCATTGGATGGCATGATGGTGGACCATGTGCCCCTGGATGTTCATGTAGGAAGCATCGCGGTCCAGCGCTTCATTGATGAGGTTCAGCCATTGCTCACATTGCATGGACATATTCATGAATCTGCCAGGATAACTGGTCACTGGCGAGAAATGAAAGGCAGAACACATTCCTTTTCCGCGGCCCATGAGGGGCCCGAGCTGGCTTTGATAAGGTTCGATACAAATGACCTGGCTAATGCATCTCGGGAATTGGTTCCCCTTTCTTAGCTATCAACCATCATTTCTCAATGGGAGCCTTTTTGCAGCACGATGTGGTGAATCTATGTGCACCGCCCACGAGGTCTTGTTCTTTATATCCTCATCAGTGATCATGTGAATGTCCAATATTTCCTCCACCAGGGTGCCTGTCCTTTCCTCATTTTCCTTGGCCAGCTTCAAACTCCATTCATGCAGCCACGATTCGAGGTTATCTCCCTGTTCCTCATTTCCATTGAAATGTATCAGAAGGTCAATATCACTTGCTGGGCCTGCGGTCGCCTCTTTCGTACTCCCGAAGACATAGAGTGCCTGCACCCCGTATAATTCAGCATCCAGAGCAGCGGCGATCTCCTCGACCTTCTTCATCCTCCAGGTCCAATGATCCATATTGAACGATTAATGGTATCATGATATTTCTATGTATTTGAATCGCAAATACAAAATCATATCCAATCCCTTACATACAAAAATATTGTAAGTATTATGAAAGAATATGAGAAAATATTAAATAGCCAACGCGCATGCACCAGCTTACGGATGGGATACCGCAATGACACATAGTGATTCTAATCGAAAGAAAGCTGTAGAGCCGGGGCTCTCTGAAGATCGCAAATGGCACGCCATTTCTACTGAAGAAGTAATGTCCACCCTGAGAACTGGAACTTCAGGCATCAGCGAGAGCGAGCTGGAAGGTCGTCGTGCGGTCCATGGCTATAATGAAATGACCGGCAAGAAAAAGGATGGAATCCTCATAGCCATCTTCCATCAAATTCATTCACTTCTTATCTATATCCTATTATTATCGGCCGTGGTCACCGCACTTCTCGATCACTGGATCGACACCGCCGTGATACTGGCAGTGGTGCTGGCCAATGTCATCATCGGGCTCACACAGGAACACAAAGCAGGCAAGGCCATAGATGCCCTGGATAAGATGATCGTGTCGGAGTGCACAGTAGTTCGTGACGGGCAAAGAAAGGTCATACCATCCAGAGAGGTAGTTCCAGGGGATATCGTCCTCATGGAATCCGGAGATAAAGTGCCAGCTGACATAAGATTGGTATATTCCAAGGGCTTGCAGATAGATGAGGCAATGCTTACTGGAGAATCCGTACCCTCTGAAAAGATCACTGAAAGTCTGGCTGATGATATTTGTTCTGCCGGAGATATGAAGAACATGGCCTTCGCCGGCACACTGGTCACCTATGGCAGGGGGCGAGGAGTGGTCGTATGCACTGCTAACAATACACAGATAAGCAGAATATCCGCGTGCATGAGAGAGGCTGAAGAGATCGTGACCCCATTGCAGAAGAAGATATCGTCCTTCGCCGTATACCTCTCTGGAACCGTGGCCGTCCTGGCAGTATTGACCTTTGTGGGCGGTCTTCTCGCAGGCCAGGAGCCAGTATTCATCTTCCTTGCCTCAGTTTCGATCGCAGTCGCTGCGATACCCGAGGGGCTACCGGCCCTCGTGACCATCGCTCTGGCACTCAGTGTGAGAAGGATGGCCGATGAGAAAGCCATAATCAGAAATCTACCTTCTGTGGAGACTTTGGGAAGCACCACGATGA
>JAGLQE010000017.1 GCA_023137005.1 Thermoplasmata archaeon | reverse complement strand
ATCATTAACTACAAATGAGCAATCAAGAGGGACGCAAGGGCGGGGTAATCTCAGTATTGTATTAGCGAGTGACAATACAGAGTGCTAATCTGCGAACCCCGTTCGGAGGGCGGGGGTGTCCTCATCCTTTGGCCTTTATCACCACACACTGCCACATCCAGCTTAACACTCCCCAGCCCCCCTCACCTAACAACCAACACCCCTAACATGAACACCGACGATAGCGCGAGCAATGGCCCTATTCCAAGGAATGGTATCAGGATCATGCTCGCAATCAATGTAACAGCGCGCCCGGAATTGAGGCAGAATTCTCTGGTGAGCATTGAATCTCCTTTTCTTTTCATGTCGCCCGCCCTTGTCATCAGGAATATCCAGACCATGGGGATGAAGAAATTGAAGATCGCCATGCCTATGAGGAAGACGGTAGTTGTGTCGGCCAGTCCTGCAATTATCATTCCGGGAATTGCCCCGGCGGCCCCTATCTTGGCGAAGATGAGGCGTTTGCCTTCCCTGTCAGAAACGCGAGCGATGAAGACCGAGGCCAGTGTCCCGATAAGGGCGAAGAACGAGAACATTATACCGGTCATGAACTCCCCTCCAGCAAAGTAATAGGTCAGCAGGGGACTGGCGAAGAAGAAGACACCTTCATGCATTCCCTCGAAAAAGAAAGCCCGCCATATGCTGGTTCCCATTTTTTTAAGCTTTAACCTGAGTATGCCGCCAGGAAGGTCCTTGCTCACCAATACGAGAATGGCATTGACCAGCAATATGCCAGTGGCGATCAGGAAGACGAGATCGAAGTCCATATTCTCGATTATCGAGCCCCCCAATATGGGCATGATGACCGATATCAATGGAAAGATGAAAAAGGAAATTCCCAGGGTGAATCCCCGATTCTGGTCCCTGGTATACCTGAGGATCAGTATATTGAAGGGCAGCCAGAAAAAGGTTATCTGCAGGCCGTAGAAGAATCCTGGTATCAGTAAAAGTGGAAGGCCGTCCAGCACAAGCAAAGAGCCATAGGAAGCTGCCAGGAAGATATTGGAGGCGAGTATGGACCTCTTGGAGTTCATCCAACCCCTGTTCGATAGAGCAACAGTGAGAACAACGGTGGTCACTATGCCTGTAACAAGGTAGAGCAGTGATTCCGATTCGGAAAACCCGCGATTGACAAGATAGATGAGGCTGAAGGTTCCGGCAATCGCCATGGCCATGTTCATTATGGCCTGGACCACTAGAAGGCGTTTTGCACCCGAGCTGAGCATTGGACAAGGTAAGGAGATTGGGTATAAATCTATGACCTGCTCTGGATCATTTGCTTCCTTAATCCAGATCTCAGCCGATCTTCTTCAGGCCTGCTGGGTATCTCTTGGAAGCCAGTTCGACGTAGATGGCCTTGAACTTGACCCATTGTTCGCGATATTCCTCGGATGTCTGCGACACGACCTTGGCTGGTATTCCCACTGCGATAGCGCCCTCCGGAATTTCCGATTTATTCTTGACGACCGCGCCCTCTCCGACAGCGGCCCATTCTCCGACAGTTGAATAATCCGAGACCGTGGCTCCCATGCCGATCACTACCCAGTCTCCGATGGTGGCATTGTGGACGATGGCTCCGTGACCCAGTGTGACATTCTTGCCTATCGTGCAAATATCTCCGGGTCTAGCATGGATGGTGCAGTTATCCTCGATAGCGGTATTCTCTCCGATCCTGATGGTCCCATAATCCCCACGGATGACCGCTCCGGCTCCCACATAACATCCTGGCCCCAGCTCGACATCACCGATTATCACGGCCTCGTCAAAAACATAGCATCCTTCACCTATCTTCGGTACCTTTCCTTCGAACTCGTATATTGCCATATCTGGATCCCTCCATTTCATGAGCCAGGTTATGATACCTGGTCTAGTATCTTGAATATTCCAATTCCAGTGGTGGACATATCACGCCACTACCTTTCTCCACTGTTCCGACGATCTTTGCTTCGGAATCCAGGGTCGAGATTATGCCATCTACCTCATCAGGCGAGGCTATTATCGTGTATCCCATTCCCATATTGAAGGTCTGGTACATTTCCTCATCAGTGATATTACCCAGCTCGGCCATTATGCCGAATATCGGATGCGGTTCAATGGGATCATTGATGATGAATTGCAAGCCCTCCTTCAGCCTTATGAAGTTCCTCAGTCCTCCACCGGTTATATTGGCCATTCCATGGATCTCATGCTCCTTGATGACCTTCATGATCTCTCGCACATACATCTTGGTGGGCTCCAGAAGTTCCAGGCCGATCCCTCGCCCCAGCTTGTCAAAGTGCTCGTCATAGGGTATCTCATTGACCTCCAGGACCTTCCTGGCCAATGTGAGGCCATTACAGTGTATGCCTGAACCCTTGAGGCCGATTATGGCATCTCCCTCTGCGATCTCCTGGCCCGTGATGATCTCGTCCCTCTTGACCCAGCCAAGGCATGTGCCACCGAAATCAAAGGTATTGACCAGCTCGGGGACCACGGCTATCTCTCCGCCGACAATGGATAGGTTGGCCTGTCTTGCTCCTTCCTCCAGTCCCTTGCCCAGTTGGCTGGTGATCTCTTCCTCTGGAACATCTATTGAAATAAAATCCACGAAGGAAAGGGGCTCGGCTCCAAGGCATATCATGTCATTGGCGCTCATGGCGATACAGTCGATACCCAGAGTATCCCATTTACTCACTTTATTGGCCACCAGTAGCTTTGTTCCAACCGTGTCGGTTGATAAAGCAAGGGCATAGGGTCCGAACTCGACCAGGCCAGC
>JAGLQE010000169.1 GCA_023137005.1 Thermoplasmata archaeon | reverse complement strand
GGTTTCCGGGGCATACTCGACAGTGTGTCTCAATTCGACGACATTGCCTGCCTTGTCAGTGACCTCTATCACAATGGTATTCAATCCATGGCTCAGGAAGACGGTCCTATCGAATTCCGAAATGCCGCGCGTCTCGGTCACGGAGACCTGCTTTCCATTGACCCTCACTCCTCCTATCTCCAGCTCGTCCTCGATTATCTGTGCGCTGAAGGAGAAATTATTGGAATGTACCAATGTTGGAAGATCGATGAGTACGACCTCTGGAAGTGTCTTATCCAGGGTGATGTTCATCCAATCATCTATCAGGTTTCCGGCTCTGTCGATGAATATCAGGTGCAGTGTGTTCTCTCCCTCTTTCAGGTCTATGATCTTGGAGAAGGAGCCGTCACTGTTGACGATGGTGTCCTGTGAGTTGATGGTCATTGTTCCGGTCTCACTCACCTCTCCGGCGATGGTCACCTTGTCACTATTGGTCCTTGAACCTTGCAAACTGATGAATCCCTCGAAGGTCGGTATGGATGTGTCAAGTATGATAAGCCTCTTGGTCTCTGCCCTATTCCCTGCGAAGTCCGTGGTGGCTATGGTTATCAGGTTATTGCCGGGCTCCAGGGTAATGTCTGCCGAAAAGGTGCCTTTCTCCTGTATTATCTGCTCGATATTGGCTCCCATGACCTCAAGGCTGGTGCTCGTCTCGACATTTCCTTTTATCATGTAATTCGCCATGGATGTGTATACAACAGCCTCTGCCGGTTGTGTCACTTCAAGTGATGGCATTCCTGAATCAATGATAAAGGTCCATGAAATATATTTTTCATTACCTGCAAGATCCTCCATGGATGCCTCCACAATATGAACTCCATCATCCATTGGGCCTGATGGTAGATATGTGATGGCTCCGTCTGGGTAGCCTTGCACAGGTGCTTCATCATCGTCGACCAGAGCGACATTTATGGATGTCTGGGCCGTGATGTCCACTCCGTCAAGCCACATTCTGGCTGTATTTCTCTGGAGTTCTCCGAAGTCGAAATCATTGAAGTTGGCTGTGACTATCGGTTGCTTGTCCCTGGACACAGCTCCCTGTATTGGGCTGACACCACTGACGGTTGGCTCTACGGTATCGTATCTCAGTTCGATAGGTAACAACATTGTGTATGGTGCCTCGCCAGGTCCAATATACAGTGCACCCTGGAGTGTGACCCCATTCTTCGCACCGGCCAGATCGAATTCCAGATCCAGCCCTGTTGTCGTGTATGCTGGCAATGGCTCATCGTTCTTCCACTGGTCATCATCATCCGGTGTAAGGTCCTCTCCCTCACCATTCACTCCGAATCCAAGTCCCTGCACATTGGTGATATCAATATCAAAATATGCGGGTATTGTTTTCAGCCAGAATCCGTAGATCACGATGATGTAGTCACCATCTTCGGGCCCTATGAGCTTTACCTGCTCGTCAGCATCCCAATCTGCCCCTATGGCTATATTCTCGTCTCCCTGAGGCAATCCGTCCCCATTGGAATCAAGGAATACGCCCAGATCAAGGTCAGGTGCATTGTCATGACCGTATATGTGGACATCGAATATCAGGCAGTCC
>JAGLQE010000168.1 GCA_023137005.1 Thermoplasmata archaeon | reverse complement strand
TACAATTCCTACTATTGCCTTTCCAAACCCTCCCACTCCTTGGTATGCGATCACGATATTGCCAGTTGATGAATCGTAGGAGGTTGCCGTATACATTGTGCTTCCAGCTTCAAACGAAATTGCTGGTGTGGGGAATGAAATGACATCACCAACTATCGAAGGGACTACGACATATCCCTGTCCTCCGCTTCCACGGAATGATATCACAACTTTGTTATTGTTCGAATCAAATGCTGTGGATATGTGGCTTGCTGTTACAAGGCCTGTTGTAAAGGTAGCAGCTGTTCCAAATGTAGTGGTATTCTCAGATATTGTTCCAACTATTGCAGTACCGAGGCTGTTTGTTCCCATATAGGCTATTACAACCTTGTTATTGAATGAATCATAAACGATAGAGGAGTATGATGTAGTTGCTGACTCAAATACTACTCCAGTTCCAAAATAATCCGGTGAATCTCCCTCACCCCCACCCCTGGTCCCATTGAACAATTCTGGAATATGAGTGAAGACCCCACTAGCATCAGAATTATCCTGCCAATCTGTTGATTCGAAGTAAACCTGCATCACGCCTGTGTAATTTATGTCAGCCACATCAACGCCAGCCTCGAGTTCCTGGCCTCCAATAGCGGATGTAATATCTTTGACAAATGCCTTTCCTGGCAGTGAATAAAGCTTGCTGGATATGATCTTGCCCCTGATACCGCTGGTCTCGATGAGGAAATCAGCGTCTATGCCGCCGATCGTCTGTCCTCCGGCTTTTGTGTCAATGTAGATATTTGTCCTATCCTCGCCACTGACCTTCTTCAGCTGGCCTGGAGCAGTTGCTGGTCCTGGTTCTCCTCCAGTCCCTGGCTCACCGGGTATTGTCTTGAACCTGCCCTGTGGCACTTGACTGCCGCCAAGCATCCTTCCATCAGTATCTATTTTGAGGTAGAAGAAGGCATTGGTAGTTGAATTTGTAGAAGCGTACTGGACGATGTCCGTATCCGGATTATCCGAGTCTCCGGCCAGGTCAGATGATTTTACCACGGTGGACCAATCTGCAAAGGCACCGTCGACCAGGATCCCTGCTGGACCAGAGTTGGCATAGCCCTTCACTCCATGGCCAGTGATCGAGCTGACACCAGTCGATGTCACATCAGTCACTTCTGCAGCCATGTAGGTTCCTCCAGCGGCGGTGGTCACTCCTCCATTCACATTGAGGGTGGTGGACTGTCCTGCCTGGATAGTGACTGGAAGACCGGCTACGGTGGCCGTGGTCCCAACTGCATCGAATGAGATGGCACTTACCGTGATATCCTGGCCATATGCTGTCAATACCAGTTCCATCATCACATTGGATGAAAGAATTCCATTAGCGTCCTTTGGTACCTGTTTGATAGCGACCGATCCCTTTCCCTCGGAGATGTGAGCGTCACATATCTCGGCTGGCTCAGAACCCGCGCGGGTCATGAAAAGCATTTTGTAATTGCCACTTGGAGGAGATGGTATCGTTGCTTCCAGCTGGCCTCCACCTATGGCTCCAGAGGTGCTGGAGAATTTCCAGTTGTAGTCATCAGCATCCTGTCCGCTAAATGATCCGAACATGGTTCCTGCAATGTGGCCGTCCCATCCATAGACATCCAGGCATTGATCTGCCCCGATACCCTGGATCGAGTAACCAGTGCTGGCTGTATTATCTGAATCAATGAAAACAAGCAGGCTGTGCGCCTCTGCGGAGGCCATCCAGTTGCCTTTTACTTGAGCATATATGAACATGTCGCCATCGCTATTCGTGGCTATTCCATATTCCTCCAGGTCCAGTGCCGGATTGGATATGGTGTTCGGATCTATGACCTTGAACTCGCCATCCCAGTCACCGAACTCGCCATCGACCATCAGGCCAGTGACTGCTTCATTGAAAGTAAGAACTGCAAAGGAAGATGAAAGAAGAAGGATCAATACCACTACCAGTATGAAGGATGTTTTCTTTGGTGAAAGTGCCTTATCATTTATTCTGAGATGGGGGGTTCCGACCAGTCCATTGGTCATACCAGTCCCATTAACGAGTCCATTACCATTTACCAACCCATTGGTCATACCACTACCGTTGACCATTCCATTGCCATT
>JAGLQE010000167.1 GCA_023137005.1 Thermoplasmata archaeon | reverse complement strand
TGGATGAAATGGATGTATTACCTTGTGAATGTCCAGTATGCTCGTCCCACACCGCGGCCGAGCTACGGTCCGATCCTGACAGGGAGAAGAAATTGGCACGTCACAATCTTCATGTATCCTTTGCCGAATTGCGAAGGGTGAAGCAGGCCATACACGAAGGCCACATTTGGGAATTCACAGAGACCAGATGCCGTAATCATCCATCTCTCATGAAGGCCTTCCAGACCCTTGTCAAGTACAGGGACGATCTGGAAAAGTACGAACCCCTGAGCCGGCAACTCGCCTTCCTTCACAATTCAGAGTTAAGCTACTCCCGACCTACGGTATCTAGGTTCAAGAAAAGATTGGTGGAGAGGTATTCACAGCCGGATAAGGAAATATACGTGATATTCCCTGAGAGCAATAAGCCATACTACCGCACCCACTGGGACAATATCAAGAATGTCCTGGAAAAGGGTGACCCCCACTTCTGGGTGGATTCATATTTCGGCCCGGTGCCTATTGAATTGGACGAGGCCTATCCCATCTCTCAATCCGTGATACCCAGCCAGATGGAGGAAGTGGTCTTGGCAGAGAAGGGTCAGCACCTCAAGGAAATGGCTGAGGAATATTTCAAGGGCCAGGGAATGTATTGGGAAGGCAAGGTGACCATTGACAATATACAGTTCCTTTCCAGCAAGCCCGGCAATCTGAACATAGATATCATGAGGGTGAAGGCGGTGGCTGACCTTCAATTCGGCAAGGGAGCCAGTAATATTCTGTTCAATGGTGAGATCACACTTAAAAAATCCCGCAAGACCAAGAAGATAAGAAATGTCATGGTGGATGGAGAACATATTCTCTCCATGAGAGCGGGGGATGGCTTCTTCACACTCAAGCCGGGAGGAGCTGCCAGGCTTCACACGGGCTTTCCATCACCTAAGTTGAGAGTGATGGTGGACAAAGAGACATCGGAATTCAATAGGGAAGGCAAAAATGTCTTTGCCAAGTTCATTCTGGATGCTGACCCGGACCTGATACCTGGAGATGAGGTACTGGTGGTGGATGATGACGATAAGTTAGTGGCCATTGGCAGGACCATGATGGTGCGCGATGAATTACTGGCCTTCAATACAGGTATGGGCATCAGGGTTCGCCAGGGTATTCCTCTAATAGAATGACCTAGTGTATCAAGATAACCTGGACGATCAAAGGGACTTTTCAGCAATGCTCAGGCAGGCCATATAATCCTCTATGGTGTGAAGAAGTGAGGGTACAGTATCAGATCCCATCCTTGCCAATATCCTGTTGCCGATGACCTCTGTTATTACAAAACTATCATCATCCACCTTGATGGAATTAGCAATATCATGAGCGGTTGCCTCATCCTTCATGTCCAATTCCAGCTTACAGGTGATTTTCATAAGCTCATCTCTCGCTGGCCTTTGACTCTCGTAGTTTGGTCTTCACATTCTCGCGCTTGCCAGTTATTTTACAGAACATGTAGCCCAGGAATGATACGCCCAA
>JAGLQE010000166.1 GCA_023137005.1 Thermoplasmata archaeon | reverse complement strand
AGCAGTTCTCGTATAGTGCCCACTTCAACTATCCTTACGGGCCTGGGTGATGGGACCAGCCTGCGCCAGCCTCTGCCACTGTCCTCGCCATAGGTAAAGGACATTTCCTCGGCCATCTCCTTTATCTCATTCTCATCATAGAACTGGCCTATGGGCTTTGTCGGGTTCTTGAAGGATGCGTCATTCTTATCCACCACCACCTGAGTTATTACCGTCAGGGTGTCCTTCTTGATACCAGATGTCTTGACCGTGTTCTGCATTGTCTGCTGCAACATGTACCCGAGGGAGCCCACGGTCTCTGCCACGCACATGCCCAAGGGAAAAGGTGGAATGGTATCACGAGAATTCTCATGCCTCAACAGAGCATTGCCCACCTGTGGCCCATTGCCATGAGTGACCACTACATCATGCCCCATCTTGACTAGCTTCAGCATCTGATCACAGGTCTCTCTGGCATTGGCGAATTGCTCATATATGGTGCCTTCCTGACCTGGTTTTATGAGCGCATTGCCTCCGATAGCTATGACTATGTTTCCGATATTCTCATCTCCTGTGTGCGGGGTAATGGAATAAAACATCCATTTCCTAACCGACTCCCCCTTCAAAATGAAGGAATCTCCTCAATGTACCAAGTATTATTTATAATTGTGCGCGATTAGGAGGGATTCGTATCAATGATCGAATAATGTGAGAGATTTGTATGAGAGAGCAAAGCGATTTCATACGGAACTTCGATAGAATGGAGAGATTAAAATGCCATCAGCAATGGATCTAATAAGCACGGACGAGGAACTCAAGGATCACTGGGTCAAGAGAGTTATAGCTATCATAATAGATTATATCATAGTTTCAATCCCATTTTCCATATTGGCCTTCTTCGCGCTGAGCTTGCCCTATACCGTTATTATAGGATCCCAGGGAGCATTCTTCTTTGTTTATTTCCTGATCACCGAGCTCACGATGGGAGCAAGTATTGGAAAAAAACTCATGAATCTCAAGGTCATAGCGATCACCGGAGAACTGGATGTGATGAAAATATTGATAAGGAACATATCCAAGATAGTTGGTGTCTTCTTTTTGATCGATTTCCTCATTGGTTTCTTTACAGAAGGGGATCCGAAGCAAAAGTTCACTGACAGGTACGCAGGCACAACAGTGGTGCTCGCCGATGCCCCCTTTGACCAGAGCAAGGCCATATACCAGACCCAGCAAAATACACCACAGGCACCACCACAGCAGTACCCACAGCAGAACACGACCATATACCAACAGCCACCACCTCCACCACCACAGGCACCACCCGCCCCGGAGCAGGGTAAGGTGTGCACAGCGTGTCAGGGAACCCTGATAATGACTGGTGATGGCAGGCACCAGTGCATCAGATGTGGTAAGATGTATTAAAAAATGAATCCACATCTGATGGATCATTGAATTTATGGATATACGTCCTGTGCGATGAATTCCCAATTCTAAGATTCATATAAAAATAATTAAATATCCCCAGTATAATATGGTTAGAACAAACAAGGGGAGTTATTCATGGGAATTGTATAAATATCAGTAATTCTCATACATGCCATCATAGAAGTTTAGATTCTGGATGGTATAACACCCAGATACTATCAGTAAAGGAGGGCAATATATGTCAATGGTTGGTGAGCTGAACAAAGAGCTCGAAGCACTGAATAAGAAATACGATATCGAGATATCCGCTATTATCTCAAGGAGCGGAGTACCCATAGCATGGAACATACCAGATGATGCACAGATCGAAACCTTTTCAACCCTTACGGCCACCATATTGGGTGCGTCCGAAGTGGTCTATTCCAGTCTTGGAAAAAGCCCTCCTGCAAGGATAATCATCGAATCCAATAATGGTCTGCTCATGTCAACCAGTATAGGTTCCAAAGCATTGATCGCTA
>JAGLQE010000165.1 GCA_023137005.1 Thermoplasmata archaeon | reverse complement strand
TTTTATAGGAACACTTCCTTATCACGAAACTAGTGTTACTATGGCTCTGGAAAATATTGTGAATGAAAAGCAGATGGATGAGCTGAAGCTCCTTTTAAAAATTGATCTGCTCAAAAATTCAATATTCTATTTCCGTGTGTTCGAATTGGGGCCAGAGTATGATATTTATTTCGATATAGAACAGGGAGCGGGCTTCGCGGTTCAAAAGAATGAGCCTTTGGTGGTGTTCACTGGCAACTGGCAGGAGCTGGATATGCCCTATGATCTTCTTCCACAGGATGGATTTTTCACCCATGGTAGCCCCATCTCCGCTCTCGATAAACTGAGCCAGGGATTTCATATCGAAGATAGTTGGCCCTGCTGGCGATATGTTTCTGTCGGGGATTATGGCCCCGGCTCTTGGGATGATATTGGCCGATTGGAGGAAGAAGATGCTGCTTTCATAGCCAATTATTGGGATCTCATCGACGAACCCGAGGACATTCTCAAAGAGAAAATAAAAAAATATGATAGTGCGTGCATCAGAGAAGGGAATGAACCAGTATCCTGGGTGGGGGTACATTTTGAAACTGAAGGAATTACTGAGCTTGGTTTCGCCCACACACTCGAAGAGCATCGTAGAAAAGGGTACTCTGGCATGGTGACCAAGGCTATGGTGAACAGGGCGTCCAACAAGGGTAAGCGGGTCATGGTCCATATCATCAAGGACAATGATGCCAGCATAGGGCTTTCAGAAAGCCTTGGGTTTAAAAGAATAGGCGAGGTTACCTGGGCTCAGGTCGGCAAAAGACTATGAGAGTTCGCTGATAAATTGCTAGGATCTTTGAGTTTTAGTGTACTTGGCAAAACTCAAGGGTAGAGCTCAGTAATTAGAAGTCAATGATCATTCTGGAGCATTAAGGCCCAGTGCGACCATCTTCTTCTTGGACTTCATGCGGCATTCCTTGGCTGTCAACTTCCCAGATTTAAACTCTTTTTCAAGGCCTCTTTTATAATCATTGAGTTGTGCCTGTGCATGTTTGAGCTGCCTACCTCTCAGGGGTTCCCAGACAGGTTCTGGAGCAGGTTCTGGATCGGCCTTCTTCTCTTCGGGCTTGGGCTTTGCCTGTACTGGCTCCTGTGAGAACGCTGCGGTCATGTGGACAGGTGGAGCTTCTTCCCCGGATTCCTTTCCTCCCATGAAGGATAGGAAACCCTTTTTCTTTTTACGCTTACCGCGCTCCTCGATCTTGGCTAGATCGGCATACATATCCCGCTCCATATATCCACACCTTTAAAACTATAAATTAAATGATGACACTGTGATATATACCTTTGGCACATTTACTCCTTAAAAGTTAACTATAGCACACATATACATTCCATATTATCAATGATATTGATTTATTCAAAGTTGATGCCACAAGGACATTCTGTCATTTTGATAATTCGTTCAAAGATGGATAGCCATCTCCAGCCTTACCTCGCCCCTCTCCACATCATCATTACGATAACAACTGGCATCCATTCCTATTAATTTGAAACCCATGGCCTTGTAGAAAGCGATAGCCTTGGAATTGGATGACTGAACCTCAAGAACAATGCGCCTTGCATCAAGCTCGGTGGCACGTCTGCCGCATAATTCCATGAAAGCCTGACCTATGCCCCTTCTCTTAAAATCTGGCCAAATATCAATATCCCACACCCTGAGGCTTTTGCTGAAGGGTTGTAGCTCGATCTGAAGCTGTCCGGCCTCGATGCCATCTATGAAGGCCAGGTATATCTCGGATTCGCCTTTGTAGGGCTGAATGAACTTATCGGTCTCATCGTGTTTTACAAAGGTATGTGGGAATTTTGTCTTCTTGAGATCCAGGGACCATCCATCTTCCCTTTCCAGTATGCTGACCTTGTAATGCCAATCAGATGAATAGACGAATATAGTCATCCTGTCCTCAAGGTGTTCTTTCTCAATTTGGACTATCTCCAGGCCTTCCATGACCCTGACAAGGAAATAAGGATATTAATACACAGCGCAACATGGGTGAAGTTTATTAACGATAATTCAGATATTCATATGAGTGATATCATGCCAAATGCTTTGATAGTGTATTATTCCAGGAGCGGGGCCACGCGGACAATGGCCGAGGAGATAGGAGAGGCCTTGAAGAAAGAGGGCATCGATGTGGCTGTTCAAAAGGTTGAGGACACCAAGGTAAGTGACCTTCTGGGATACGATGGTATAATCATGGGTTCTCCAACCTATTATGGAACAATGGCCGCTGAATTGAAGAAACTAATTGATGATTCGGTGGAGATACATGGAAAACTGGATGGAAAAGTTGGAGCTGCCTTTGCCACCGCTGCTGTTTCCGGGTTCGAGACAACGGTATTCAGCATACTTGAGGGCATGCTGATACATGGCATGATAATTCAGGGTAATCCAGCTGGCGACCATTATGGCGCAGTGGCTGTGGGCGAGGGAACCTTCAGTGACTCAGAGTGGAGTTCCAATTTCGCAAAGCGAGTGGCGGACCTCATAAAACGATTGTAGGCAATGATCTGAGAGGGCCTCGACCTCAGGACGAAAGCCCCTCATTTACATTATCCCTTACTTTTGGAGAGCCGAACAATAGGAGATGGACAGTGGCTGTGAACTCATCTACTTCCGTTATTCGATCTTCCTCCTTCGATGCTACGAACATCTACCTCCCCCTACCTTATGCTGGACTTTATCACATTATCATAGAGGGCTAGAGAGGTCCTGGAGGAACTGATCCTCGCGGGCCTGTGACCCTTGTTTTTGACCATCTGGCCAATGTTCTTCAATGCCTGCGTCATTTTTTTGCTATATGTCATTTTTTTCACATCCTCGACCTCTTTTCTTGAAGTCTATATCATAATAGAATGGTCAAAGTTCATAAGCAAAATGAGCAGAAGTGCCCACTAAGTGGTCAATGAACTATCAGGCCCTAAAGGAATTAATACTCAGATACGGGCCTGGAAGTTAATTTTGTAAGCCATTAGCCCAAACACGCTGAGGTCAATCTCAGCGGATAGTTACTGACACATTGATGGGCTAACGGCGGTCTGTCTCTCAAATACTTCCGCAATATATCACTAACAATATGCGGCCCTAAAGGATTTGATTTATAGATTCGAGCCTGAAAGTTGACGGTATTTATTTCTATGATAATTTCAATATGCTTACTGGATATGTTAATGGAGATGAAGAAAAAGACACCTGGACTGGCTGGACGCAATAGGGAGATAGAATTGCTAAGGAAAGCTTACTCCGATGCCTGCGAGGGAAGTGGAAAGGCCATCATTCTGTCCGGGGAGGCGGGGATCGGCAAGACCAGATTGATAGATGAATTCTTGATGGAGGCAATGAGCGAACCGGAAGTCACCATCCTTTCCAGCAGTGCGTCTCCCGAGTTTCAGCAACCCTTTTCCATCCTCACACAGGCAATGGAGAAAGACCTGGATGCCCCTCTTCTGGTGGAACATGAATACACCACCTTCACGGACCTCTTCATCGTGGACAGGGCTGGCATATTGATCGCCCAGGCCAATATCGGATCAGATATGGAACTGGATGCAGATATATTCGCCTCCATGCTTTCAGCAGTCCAGAGCTTTGTAAGAGATTCCCTCGACAAAGATGGAGGGCAAGGTGGTGGATTAGGCCGCCTTGAATATGGAGACATGAAAATTCTCATTGAGCACGGCAATGTTCTCTTCCTTACAGGCATCATTCGGGGTGAGGAACATGCTGGCATGAAGGACCTCCTTGGTGACACAGTGCGGGACATTGAGGAAAGGCACATGGATATACTGGAAAATTGGAATGGCCAGATATCCAGTATGGCACCTATTAAGGATATTCTTTCAGAACTCTCAAAAGCCAGGTTCCTGGTGAAACGAGACCTTGAAGGAATTAGGATAGAGAATGAAAGGCTCATGATAGCGGGCAAATGCCTGGAGAAGCTAAGTTCCATGGCCAAGAATGGACCAATGATATTGGTCTTGGAGGACCTGCAGTGGTCTGATGATGCCTCCCTCTTTGTGATCAACTACATTCTCAGAAATCTTTCAGATAAACGAATACTCCTAATTGCCACCCTGAGACCTGGCCTGAAAAAAGAGCTTGAGGAATTCACAGGATCCCTGGAATCAGATGGGATACATGAGATGATAAAACTGTCCAGACTGGAAGATGAGAATATCATCCAGCTTATAGAGGGATTGTATCCAGGTCATGCTCTGCCTGCCGATTATATCGAGAGGATGATAGAAGAGTCCGGAGGAAATCCCTTCTTCCTTCTGGAGATGCTCAGGCAGATGGAGGTGGAGGGATCGATAATCCTAGAAGGTGAGAAGACCGTGCTGGTGAACAAGGATTATTCTATTCCCACCAGTGTAGAAGATATAGTGCTAAGGAGATTAGACCTTCTTGATCCTGATGCACTAGCTATGGCAGAATATTCATCATGTATTGGGAGAGTGTTCGACACCGATATAGCAATGACAATGGCCTCTATCAAAGCTCCGAAAGAGGCATTGGACAAACTGCGGGATAATGGCCTGGTCACGGTCAATGAAGGCAGGGTGGAATTCTCTCATACCATATTCCGAGATGTGATCTACGATATGCTTGGAGAGCGGTGGAAGGCCGTGTACCACAGGAGTCTTGGAGAGTATTATGAAAAGACCTACAAGAACCAGCTGGACGATGTGGCCTATGAATTGGCCAGGCATTATTCGAAAAGTAATGTACATCAGAAGGGCATGGAATACAATATGAGAGCGGGAGAGATAGCAGAGAGCTCATACGCTCCCGAATTGGCCATTGGTTTCTACATAGAGGCACTGATCACATTGAAGCGATTGAGGTCAGGTAATGAAAATAAGGTACTTGAGATAAAATTAAGATTGAATATGGGACAGAACCTCCAGATGACCGGTGAGTGGAATGGAGCAGAGGAATATTACAGGACCGGGATGCAAATAGCCAAGGATATCGGGGAACCCAAAATATTGGCCGAGTCCCACAATTTTCTCGGTGAGTTGCTCCGCAACAAGGGATCATACGATGAGGCATATGAACAGTTCACCAAGGCTAATGCGCTTTTCGAGAAGATCGGGGACCGCGTGGGAATGAGCCACACACTGGGCAACCTGGGTGTTGTGCATTACAATAAGGGCGATTACGATAGAGCCATAGATCATTATCAAAAGGAATATGACATAGCCAGCCAACTCGAGCACAGGAGAGGAATGAGCCACGCGATCGGTAATATGGCCGTGATCTATTATTACACTGACCAATATGAAAAAGCCATGCGATCAAACCTTAAAAAACTTGAGCTGGCTGAGGAACTGGATGATAAGATAGGGATAAGCATCGCTTATGGAAATATGGGCGGTGTTCACAGGGAACTTGGAAATACCGACAAGGCCATGGAATGCTATCAGAAGAAATTTGACATAGCTAGGGAAGTTGGAGATAAGCTGGGGATGAGCATCGTTCTCGGCAATATTGGCAGTCTGCATATGCAACTGGGTGAGGCAGAAAAGGCACTTGAATCCCATAAAAAAGAATATGAGATCAGCCAGGAGATCGGAGATAAGCTGGGTGTCAGCATCGCTAATGGAAATATTGGAAAGGCATACCAGATCATTGGAGAATATGACAGGGCGGATGAATATTACACGAAGGCGATCACCCTGAGCAGAGAACTGGATTCTAAATATTGGCTATGTGAACAATTATTTTTCAAGGCAGAGCTGATGAGATCCTTGGATAGATTGAGCGAGTCTGAAGAATTATGCAGAGAATCTATTTCACTGGCTAGTGAATTGAAACGCGAGGAGCTTCTGGGAGATGCGGGATCACTACTTAAGGAACTGAATATCACCCCGTGAACGTAAATTTTATACACATCAAGCGGTTATTCACCGATAATGAATAGTTGGGTGAAGGGCAATATATTCCAGTTGACAGTGGACCAGGTCAGTAAACGCTGGGGAAGAACAGGGTTACAGAAACTGGGAGAAGGTGCCAAGCAATATCTTCCTGAAAGAGGGTATCCGGCCGAAGATTTCTATGGACTTCTGAAGGATATTCGGGATAAGCTGGCCGATAATGATGATTACTTTTTCCACATGGCGATGAAGAGCATCAAGGGCGATGAACGCTGGGTGGTAAAATTCAAGGGCATGGATCCCAAAGACCTGTTCAATGGCTTCAAGTACCAGGGTGAGAGGTATCAACTGGGTGACTTCGAGGCAAAGGAAGTGGCAGAGAAAGGTGTAGATCTCAGTATGGTATTATGGACCGATGATGAAAGGGGCGGAACATTATGGGCCCAGTATTATCTCGGCCGCATCCAGGGAGC
>JAGLQE010000164.1 GCA_023137005.1 Thermoplasmata archaeon | reverse complement strand
TTATTTTAGAGTCCAGATTTGAACTTAGCTCTCTCCAAAACATTAATTAATCCATGCCAAATAGCCATTCGCAAGGAGAATGTACATGGAAGAAAGCCAGTCACGAGATTTCATTCGTCAGGTCATCGATGAGGATAATAAGACCGGAAAATACGATGGTCGAGTGCATACCAGATTCCCACCAGAGCCCAATGGGTACCTGCACATAGGCAGTGCGAAGGCCATCTGGGTGAATTACGGCATCGCGCATGAATATGGTGGAAAGTTCAATCTTCGCTTTGACGATACCAATCCCATTGCCGAGGAGAAGGAGTTCATTGATGCCATTGTCGAGGATGTGAAGTGGCTGGGTGCGGATTTCGAGGACAGGCTTCTTTACTCATCAGATTATTTCCAGCAGATGTACGACTATGCCATTGACCTGATCAAAAAGGGCAAGGCATATGTTTGCGATCTCAGTGCGGAGGAAATGAAGGAGTATCGGGGAGATTACACCACCCCTGGAAGGAACAGCCCATCCCGTGAAAGGCCAGTGGAGGAAAGCCTGGACCTCTTCGTGAGGATGAAGACCGGAGAATTTCCGGATGGCTCCAAGACCCTCAGGGCCAAGATCGACATGGCGCACCCGAACATGAATATGAGGGATCCTCCGATGTACAGGATACTGCATGCGACCCACCCGCACACGGGGGACGAATGGTGCATCTACCCGATCTATGACTGGGCGCACGGTCTGGAGGATTCCATCGAAGGAATAACCCACTCGCTGTGTTCCATCGAGTTCGAGAATCACCGATTACTGTATGACTGGTTCCTTGATGAGCTGGATATCTACCATCCGCAGCAGATCGAGTTCGCCAGGATGAATGTCTCATTCACTGTCATGAGCAAGCGTTACCTAAAGGAGCTTGTTGAGGGTGATCATGTCAATGGCTGGGATGACCCAAGGATGCCGACCATCGCGGGAATGCGTAGAAGAGGTTACACTCCAACCTCCATAAGGGAGTTCTGCAATCGAGCTGGTATCGCCAAGAAGCCAAATACCATCGCCTTCGAGCTACTGGAGGCATGTGTTCGCGATGATCTGAACAAGATAGCACCGCGGTTCATGGGTGTGCTGGACCCTCTGAAGGTTGTCATAACAAATTTCCCTGAAGGGGATAGTGAGGTTCTGGAGGCCATCAACAATCCCGAGGATCCTGATGCTGGTACCCGAACCATTCCATTTACCCGGGAATTGTTCATCGAGAGAACGGACTTCATGGAGGAGCCTTTCAAGAAATTCTATAGACTGGCACCTGGACGCGAGGTGAGGTTCAGATATGCATATTTTGTCACATGCAATGAGGTCATCAAGGATGATAATGGAGAGGTTGTGGAGCTAAGATGCACCATAGACCCGGCCACAAAAGGTGGTGATTCCCCGGATGGAAGAAAGGTCAAGGGCACCATACACTGGGTGTCGGCCGATCATGCTGTCGATGCCGAGGTCATGCTGTATGACCGGTTGTTCACGGTCGAGGACCCAATGGGCCATCCCGACAAGCCATTCACCGAATTCCTGAATCCCGACTCCCTCAAGGCCTTGGGGCATTGTAAGGTTGAACCTGCCATAGCAGACCTGCCTAAAGGGGCAGGCTTCCAGTTTGAAAGAACTGGCTACTTCAATATTGACAAGGATTCTGCCCCCGACAAGCTGGTTTTGAACAGGACCGTGCCATTGCGTGATTCTTGGGCTAGGATTCAAAAGGGCAGATGATATCTTTCTGACTTTTCCATGAAAACCAATAAATAGGTTCATATCGGTACTTACTCCAGTGATACTATGGTAAAAGAAGTAAGAGCCAGTCATATACTTGTTGACAAGAAATTGGATGCAGAGAAGATAATCGAGAAGCTGAACTCCGGGGCCAAGTTCGAGGCCCAGGCACAGAAGTGGTCCAACTGCCCATCAAAGGCCAAGGGCGGGGATCTGGGATACTTTGGAAAGGGACGAATGGTCAAAGCATTCGAGGATGCTGCATTCTCTATGGATAAAGACCAGATATCCGAGCCTGTGAAGACCCAGTTCG
>JAGLQE010000163.1 GCA_023137005.1 Thermoplasmata archaeon | reverse complement strand
AGCGGCCTCCGTTCATCGACCTCACAGATCGTTCCTAAAGGCACCTGTCATTGCGGCACCCTCTTTGAACTCGTCCGTCCAGTCAAATCCAGTCCAGTCATATCTGGGATCATATTCCTTCTTATGATGCTTGTCAAAGTTTGAAAGGAAGCGATCCTGATGCTTCTTCCAATCCTCAGGACTGGCCAGTCTCTTCGTGGCCACCTGATTGGATATGTCATAGGATATCACGCTATCCATATCATTGAAAGCCATTCTGGCAAAGATCTGAACTGCCTTTCGGGATTCAGCCAATACAGATACCAGGATATCATCATCACCAAGTGTGTATGAGACATAGGTGAGGAAAACATTCTTTGGATATGAATACCCGGTTATCTTGGAGCGAACGGCCTGATAATGTTTTGGTAGAACTCTCAAGGTGATGAGGAACCTGAACAGATTATCAGGGTGCTCCTTTGGCATCAGGAAATATGTTGGCTCAAGAAGTGGTATGGTCCTTGTCTTGCTGACGGATCTCATATTCTGCATATCATCCACAACAAAGTTCTTCAGATCCTCGAAATTACTGACCTCGAAGACAGTTGAGATGTAATTTTTCTTTTCTGGCTGGGAAGCATACAGAGGTATGACATTACTGGATCCAATATTCTTGATCTCGGAATCTATTTCTTTCCACAGATCTGCCAGCTTGGTCTTGCCGAACAATCTTACGATCACGGTGATGGAATCTTTCTCCTGTGAATATTTTTGGAATAGGTCTGGGTTCTTCAGAGATCCTCCCTCTCCTGCAGGTGCCGAGTGAATGAACCTGTCCTTGTGGGCCTTCAGCTCATTCTGAGGAACCATCGGAAGCCTTCTAACGACCAGAGACATGTCCAGGGCATTGACACCATCTATCTTGCCAATGTTCTTGTCCACGAAAGCCCTTGCAGACTCACGATCCTTGGCCAATAATGACACGATAAGGTCATCGTCTCCGAAACTGTATGATACATAATTGATGAAGGCATTGCCATCGGTCTTTGTGTTCACGATACCATCATGCACACTCTTGTACTTGTCGGGCTCAACCCTCAAAGACACCAAAAAGCGCTCCATATTGTCGGGATGCCCTTCTGGAAGAGGGAAATAGATCGGGCTCATTATAGGGATGGTCCTCGTGTGACTGACAGAGGCCATAGCCATCATATCTTTGAGAAATACCTTCTCCACTGCCTCGAACTTCTTCACGTCCAGCAATACACTGACATACCTTTTTCCTTCCTGGCGCAAAGCGTATAATGGCTTCACATCATCCCAGTAAAGATTTCTCTTCTCGGTCTCAAATACATTGCAAAAATTACTTAATCCGCCTTTTGGAAATAGTCTGACTAACACTAACATAGCATATCCTCCCTACTTTATGTATAACACAATGGCATTTGTACTATATATACATTATCTTTTTAAACATGCCAGTATTGGATTATTTGCACTATATTACATCATACATCAATGTAAACAATTGTGACTTCGGCCAAATATTCTAATGCGAGAGTTAGGCTTTATTATCCAATATCTGCCTGGCCACTTTACCCACATCCGCAGGTGAATCCGCAACGGCAACGCCTGCCGCCCTGAGGGCTTCCTTCTTCTCGGCCGCGGTTCCTTTGCCACCGGCGATTATAGCTCCTGCATGCCCCATTCTCTTACCCTTGGGGGCCGTGGATCCTGCGATGAAAGCGACCACTGGCTTCATCATATGGTTCTTGATGTATTCGGCGGCTATCTCCTCGTCAGTACCGCCTATCTCACCGATCAAGGCCACCATATCCGTGTCCGGATCATTATTGAAAAGCTCCAGTGCCTCCCTGTGTGTCGTACCTATGACCGGATCTCCACCAATTCCAATACACGTGCTCTGGCCTATGCCGACAGCAGTCAATTGGGCTGCCACCTCGTAGGTGAGGGTTCCAGAACGGGATATGACACCGCATTTTCCAGGTGTGAAGATACTGACTGGCAGTATGCCCATCTTTCCAACTCCTGGGGTTATTATGCCCGGGCAATTGGGGCCTATGAGTTGTGTCTTGCTATCCTTCAACCTGTCCTTGACCTTGACCATGTCCAGAGTGGGGATACCTTCGGTGATCAGAACTACAAGTTCCAGTTCGGCCTCGATGGCCTCAAGAACTGCGTCCGCCGCAAAGGGTGATGGCACGAATATGATGGAGGCATTTGCTCCAGTGGCATCCTTGGCATCCTGGACCGTATTGAAGCACGGTATGCCCAGTACATCCTGACCGGCCTTTCCGGGCCTGACACCTGCAACGACCTTTGTATCACAGGCCAGCATCTTCTCTGCGTGGAATTGTCCTTCTTTTCCAAGTCCCTGCACCATGATCTTCGTGTGTTCTTTGAGTAATATTGCCAAATCACGCACCTCCTATGCCTTCTGCCAGATCAGCAGCTTTCTTGGCCGCATCCGCAAAGCCCACTGCCGTGTGGAAATTCAATCCAGAATTGTTTATGATATCCAGGCCCTCTTTGGCATTGGTCCCTTCCAATCTTACCACTATGGGGATACTGACATCCCCGATGTTCTTGATGGCCTCGACAACGCCGCTGGCAACCCTGTCACAGCGTACTATGCCGCCGAAGATGTTGATGAGAACGCACTTGACGTCCTTGTCGCTGACCAGTATCCTGAAGGCCTTCTCCACCGCTTCCGCGGAAGCCGTACCTCCAACGTCTAGGAAATTCGCAGGCTCGCCCCCGCATAACTTGATGAGGTCCATCGTTGCCATTGCCAGTCCCGCGCCGTTGACCATGCAGCC